>NZ_CP053538.1:0-242500 GCF_013137895.1 Hymenobacter taeanensis | reverse complement strand
GGTACTTAGATAAGTAGTAGTTATATATCGCTTAGTCTTATAAACCCGAAGAGGCCTTATGCATCATGCGATAGGCCTCTTTTGTGTTTACGAAGTTTATGCATGCTATCTTGAATTCTAGCAACTCTAACTCCATTATTAATGTCGGTATTAAAGACTAGCTAAATCTTGCCTGCGTTTAAGAGGCGAAGTTTGTGTCTATCTTCACGGTGTACTTCTTCTTTATACATGGCTTTAACATATCCTTGGTTTCTGCTAGGCCTATTTGCAATTGCTATTCCTATAGCTATTCATCTCTTTGAATTGCGCCGGCCACAGCGGGTGCTCTTTACTAATGTGGAATTCATTCGGGAAGTCAAGTTGGTTTCAGCTCGCCAGCGCAAGCTTAAGCACTTGCTTGTTTTAGCTAGTCGTATTGGATTGATAGCTTGTTTGGTTCTCTTATTTACCCAGCCTTTTATTCCTGCCCCAGACAAAAGCTTTAATAAAACTGGTACAGTAGGCGTACTAATCGATCAAAGCCCAAGTATGGCCCAACTAGGGCAAAACGGACAGCCTGTGTTCGAAAATGCCATCAAAGAGGCTGATGATTTGCCGCTGGCTTTCCCCGCTGCCACTCAATACAGCTTGTCAGAGAAAGCTAGGCCAACCACGGCTAGTGCTTACCAAACAGAGGTTCAGCAACTGCAGATTTCCGGCCAGGCTGGGGGGCTAAAGCTTGATGCCAACTCGCTAAGTACTACTTCTGCAGGACCACAATTCATTTTTTCAGATTTCCAGAAGAACAGTTTCTCCGCTCAGACCATAGCTTCGCTTGATACCAGCCGGCAAACATACTTGGTACCATTAGCTGGAGCCGAGGCTTCGAATGTATTTGTGGACAGTGTGTGGTTGGACGATGCCTTCATCCGAGCCAACGTAGACGCAGTATTGCGCATTCGGATACGGAATGGCGGGCAGAAAGCGGTACCCAATTGTCCAGTGAAGCTATTTGTGGGTGCGAAGCAAGCGGCAGCGTTACAACTTACGGTGCCTGTACAGGAGCCAGTGACTACTGCCGTAAGAATTCGCTTAGATGGCGAAGCTGCACAGCAGTGCCGGGTGGAGCTGGAGGATTCTCCAGTAGTCTTCGATAATGTCTTCTACTTTATGCTGAAGCCATCAACTCGGATCCGAGTTGTAGAGGTAGGAGCTAACGCGACGTTGAACGCGCTGTATGCAAACGAGCCACTGTTCTACTACCAGCATGTTGGAACTCAGTTAACAGATTATCGAGCCTTAGCTGACGCAAATCTGATACTGTTACGCGAAGCAGGTACCCTCCCTACTGGCCTATGCGAAAGCATACGCCGGGCAGTTCAGCAAGGCGCAAGTGTGGTTATTGTGCCATCGGCCCTACTAGCAGCACATACGGCATACACGAGCTTTTTCAGGGAGCTTGGAATAGGTGCCATACAGTGGGAAGAGCAGCCTGCGGGGAAAGCTCCGGCGCTACGAGATGTTGCTGAACCTAGCCGCCAGAACCCTTTTTTTAAAGATGTCTTTGTAGGCCAGTCGCGGGCTGCGGGAATGCCTAAGGCTGCACCGGTGCTGCGGTGGGCACGCTCGGGCAATGAGATACTGCGCCTACGCGATGGTGAAGGATTCCTAGCGTCTTTTCCAAGTGGCAAAGGGAATGTGTACTTGTTCTCTGCTCCCTTTAGCCAAGGTTATTCCGACTTTACGCAGAATGCGTTGTTTGTGCCCGTTATGTACCGGCTAGCCATGCAGAGCTACCAGCAAGAGCAGCAACTGGCCTACCGCTTAAATGAGCGAACCCTTGCAGTAAGCTTAGCAGAAAGTGTTTTTGGCCGAGACAAGCAGGAGCAGGTATTTCAGCTACGGCGGGATAGTGCCACTTACATCCCTACTCAGCGGGTACAGGGAGGTAGGTTGATTTTGGACGTACCTCCCGGACTGCAAAACCCTGGCTTTTACACCCTGGTAAAAGGTGATAGGCCAGTAAGCACATTGGCATTCAATATTGACAAGCAGGAATCAAACCTGGCTAGCTATACTGCCGATGAGCTGAAGCAACTCATCGGCACTACTCACCCAAATGTACACGTGTATGAAACAGGTGGGGGCCAGACAGTAGCAGCTCAGTACAAGGCTACCCGTGTCGGAATACCCTTGTGGCGTTACTGTCTGGTAGGCGCGCTGATTTGCTTGTTAGCTGAGGGGGCGTTGCTACGGTTTGGCGAGCGGCGGCGGGTAACGCCGTCTACTCAAGTGTCACAGGCGGCGTAGGTTGGGCAAAGTCCTTGTATCTTGCCGCATCACTAGTTTTTAGCGTTTGGAACCTGCTGCATCTTCCCCTAGTCCCGTACTACGAACAGCCGTTTTGTGCGGCGTAGTAACGGGTGCCCTTTGTCTTGGCTGGGTGTTGTTTCTCTACTTTACGGGCAATAACCCTTACGGACCCAAGCGAACCTTATCAGATTTCTTTCCGCCTATTGCGGCAATTGTCAGCCAAGTTTTACTACGACGCTACTTCTCCGACGGACCTGGCTTGGGTCGCTCGGTGGGGGTAGGGGTGGCCACTAGCTTGATTAGCGCAAGTGTTGCAGCGGCGGGGGTGTACTTATTTGCGAAGATGGCAGGGCCAGAACTTATTGCGCAGCACTTGGCAGAGGCCAAAAGAATTTTGAATGCAACGAAAGAGATGTACCTGAAGGAGGCCAATGGCCGACAGCAGTTTGAGGCAACTTTGCGCAACCTAGCGAACAACCCTCAGGGACTTGCACAGGATGAATTTGCCAAGAAGCTGCTTTTAGGATTTGTGTTAAGTATTCCTGGCGGCGTGTTTTTGCGGAAATAATATACCTTTCCGGTATATATCCATCCTCCAAAACATTATTCCATGGAAAACACTACTACCCCCGTGAGCCCTTCTTCTGCTGGTATTCGCTATGGCTTGATAACCGGCCTGGTTACTGTAATTGTAACGTTAGCCATTAACATGAGTGGCCTAGAGCAAAGCCCAGCAAAATGGCTTTCCTTTTTGGTTTTACTTGCGGGGATTTGGATGGCACATACTTACTTCAAGCAGCATAATAATGGGTTTATGAGCTATAGCCAGGGCTTAGGCATTGGTTCACTGCTTTCGGCAATAACTGGTTTGCTTAATGGTATTGTAAGCTACGTTTACATCAACTTTGTAGATACTGAGTTTTTGACGCGTTCAATGGAGCGTGCCCGTGCTGAAATGGAGGCACAAGGGAAACTGAATGACGAGCAAATAGATCAAGCCCTAGGTATGGCAGCAAAATTCACGAATGGTCCATTTATGCTTATTGGAGCCATTTTAGGGACATTGCTATTCGGCTTTATTTTTTCGCTGATCATCTCTGCCATCACTAAACACACCCGTCCCGAGTTTGAGTAAGCGTCTGTCGCACCATTTTCCCGTTGAGCTGTCGATTGTAATTCCGCTACTCAATGAGGCTGAGTCATTGCCTGAGCTAACGCGCTGGATTCACCGTGTGCTAGCGCAACATGGGTTGACTTACGAAGTACTATTGATTGATGATGGCTCCACGGATGACTCGTGGGAGGTAATTCAGGAACTTGCGCAAGAGAACACGCATTTGCGCGGCATTCGGTTTAACCGAAACTACGGGAAATCGGCGGCGCTGAATGTAGGGTTTAAGGAAACTACAGGCCGTGTGGTTTGCACCATGGATGCCGATTTGCAGGATTCGCCGGAGGAACTGCCGGAACTCTACCGCATGATTACGCAGGATGGCCTGGACTTAGTGAGTGGGTGGAAAAAGAAACGCTTCGACCCACTTACCAAAACTATTCCTACCAAGCTGTTTAATGGCGTCACGCGCTGGATATCGGGCATTAATCTCCACGATTTTAACTGCGGCTTAAAGGCTTACGATAGCCGCGTGGTGAAAAGCGTGGAAGTGTATGGTGAAATGCACCGCTACATTCCAGTTATTGCCAAATGGGCCGGTTTCCGCAAGATTGGGGAGAAGGTGGTGCAGCACCAGGAGCGTAAGTACGGCACCACCAAGTTTGGGCTGGAGCGCTTCGTGTACGGGTTCCTCGATTTGATGAGCATTACGTTCGTGAGCCGGTTTCGGCGGCGACCCATGCACTTCTTCGGGGCCTTGGGCACTATGTCTTTTTTGCTGGGTATGCTGATTACGCTGTGGCTGGTGGGGGAAAAGGTGTGGCTGGCGAACCGCAATTTGCATGCCCGCGACGTTACGGCGCAGCCATTGTTTTTCCTGGCGCTGGTAGCGGTGGTTATTGGGGTGCAGCTCTTCTTGGCGGGTTTCCTGGCCGAGATGGTGCAGCTGAACGGCTCCAACCGCAACGATTACCTGGTAAAGGAGAAGCTGAATTTAAGTTGAACGCACACATCCGTCCGGCGCTAACGCGCTAGGCCTGTGGAAAACGCAGGCCCAGATGAGAAGCAGAAAGCTGTTGATATGAAAGTCGTCATTATCGGACCCGCTTACCCTCTGCGAGGTGGCCTAGCAACTTATAATGAACGGCTGGCAAGAGCTTTCCGCGAGGCCGGTGACGAGGTGCGGCTGGTTACGTTTTCTCTGCAGTACCCTAACTTTCTGTTTCCGGGGCAAACGCAATTCAGCACCGAGCCTGGGCCAACGGATCTAGCTATTGAGGTGAGCCTGAACTCCGTGAATCCTTTAAGCTGGTACGCGGTAGGTAGTAAGCTGCGCAAACAGCGGCCTGATCTGGTGATTTTCCGGTTCTGGCTCCCCTTCATGGGGCCTGCTTTAGGAACCGTAGCGCGCCTGGTGCGCCAGAACCGCCATACCCGCGTGGTGGCCATCACAGACAACGTAATACCGCACGAGAAGCGGCCCGGCGACCGGCCGCTGACCAAGTATTTTCTATCGGCGTGTCATGGATTCGTGACGATGAGCCGGGCGGTGCTAGCCGACTTACGCCGCTTGCGCTTCAGGCAGCCAGCCCAATACAAGCCGCACCCGCTCTACGACAATTTTGGCCCTTTAAAGCCGAAAGCCGAAGCGTTGAAAGCGCTCGGCTTAGACCCCGGCTTTGGCTACTTGCTGTTTTTTGGTTTCATCAGAGCCTATAAAGGGTTGGATATTCTGCTAGAAGCTTTTGCCGATGAGCGCCTGGCCCAGCTGCCCGTGAAGCTGATTGTGGCAGGGGAGTATTATGAAGATGCCGCTCCCTATGAAGCCCTAATTGCCAAATACAACCTGGAGGGGCGGTTGGTGCGCGCCACTGACTTCATTCCGAATGAGAAAGTAGCCGACTACTTCTGTGCGGCCGATATTATTGTGCAGCCTTACAAAAATGCCACGCAGAGCGGCGTGTCGCAGATTGCTTACCACTTCGAGCGGCCTATGCTGGTAACCGATGTGGGTGGCCTAGCAGAGCTAATTCCGGATGGGGAAGTGGGCTACGTGGTTCCACCAAAGCCTAAAGCCATAGCCGATGCCCTGGTCGATTTCTATGAGCACCAACGTGAAGCCGAGTTTACAGCCGGCGTATGGGCCAAGAAGAAGGAGTTCTCCTGGGAAGAGATGGTGAAAGCGCTGAAGGAAGTAGCGGGGCAGTAGGGAGAGCCAAGAGTTGAGATTTCAGAACTTAGAAAGTACGCTGCTACGTGGGGCTACTCCCGGCGAGTTTGCGCACTAGCGTTAGATTATAGAAGCGCGAAAAATAAAAAGCCCCAGCTGTGCGCACAGCGGGGGCTTTTTCGTGAAATACATTCGTGGCTTACAGCGGTACGCTGGCCTGCACGGCGGCAAAGACTTTCTCTGCGGGCAGTTCTTCCATGCAGCTGATGCCGAGCTTGCAGGTACCGCGGTAGAAGCAGACGCACTGCCGGTCGGGCTGCACGAGCTGACCACGGCCATAGAGGTCAAATTCGTAAGGATTGAAGATGTTGTTCATCAGGATAGTGGGCTTGCGCAGAGCAATGCTGATGTGCATGGCCATCGTAACCTGCGTCACGATGGCATCCATCTGGTACATCAGGTTGATGAACTGCTCCAGGGGGAACGTGCCCAGGTAAGCCGCGCCGGTGGCAGCATGCAGCCGCTGGTTGCGCTCATCCTCGGCTAAACCACCCAGCAGCACCGGCGTGTACCCCGCCTGCTGCAGCTCACCGATCAGAGTAACCCACTTCTCATCCGACCACAGGCGGGTGGTCCATCGGTCGCCGCAGCCGGTGTTCAGGCCAATGCGTAGGCCAGTAGTGGGCAACCCCGACCAGTCGTAGCCTTTGTCCTGGTGCGTGTCGAAGACGTATTCTTCGCCCGTAAACTCAAAGCCGCACAGCTCAAAAATTTCCTGCACGTAGGGTTTCTGGTTTTGCAGACTGAGCTCATTAAATACTCCGGTCAGGAACTTATGGTCAGCCAGAGCATTGCTGGGCCAGGCCACGCCGTATTCTGGGTGCAGGCGGTACCCAAACTTCTGGTGGGCCCTGATGGAATCATGGAGAGCGCAGGCTTCCTTGTCCTTATCAAGGTTGAAAAGAAGATCAAACTCGCGCTGCTGCAGGTGCAGCACGGCGGGCAAGTCAAGCTTTAATACTTCATCAATTTCCCCAGCCGGTAGGATGGCCGGCGTGAGGGTGAGCCAGGTGATTTTGGCCGCCGGAAACTCCTGCCGGAGCCGGCGCAGCAGCGGCGTGGTCCGAATAACGTCGCCGATGGCTCCAAGCTTGATGATCAGGATGCGCTGCTCAATAGGAGCATAGACCGGGCAGTTGGCGCACTGGTAGCCGTGCTCCTTGTTGGGGCGGCAGGGAATATCGCCACGGAAATGGCGGCAATCGGGATGAACTGTGATGCCGTTAAGTTCGGGCATGAGAGAAATGCTGAGCTGAAAAAGGAGCTAGGACTATAGCGCAAGCTGTCATCGGCAGCGCGTATGTTGAACACACGCAAGCTGCCGATGACAAAGGTAGGCTACATGCCTACGTAGCTGGTAGGCGTAATAGCCCGCAGCTCACCTTTTACGTCTTCGCTTACCTCCAGCGTGTCAATAAACTCGCTGATAGTGGCCTGGGTTACAGGGCCATGAGTGCGGGTAAGTGTCTTGAGCGCGTTGTAGGGGTCGGGGTAATTTTCGCGGCGCAAAATGGTCTGGATGGCTTCCGCTACTACCGGCCAGTTGGCTTCCAGATCGCGGTGGAGCGCTTCTTCGTCGAGGGCCAACTTATCTAGGCCGCGCTGCAACGAAGTGAGGGCAATGAGCGTGTGGCCTAGCGGCACGCCCAGATTGCGGAGCACCGTGGAATCGGTAAGGTCGCGCTGGAGGCGCGAGATGGGCAGCTTGGCAGCCAGGTGCTCCAGCACGGCGTTGGCCATGCCCAGGTTTCCCTCCGCATTCTCAAAGTCGATGGGGTTGACTTTATGCGGCATGGCCGACGAGCCCACTTCGCCGGCCTTGATGGTCTGGCGGAAGTAGCCCATGGCAATGTACTGCCACACGTCGCGGGCCAGGTCAATCAGGATGGTGTTGAGCCGTTTCAGGCCGTCGCATAGGGCGGCCAGGTGGTCGTAGTGCTCAATTTGGGTGGTGGGGTGGCTGCGCTTGAGCCCCAGGCGGCCTTCCACGAACTGCTGCGCAAACTGGTGCCAGTTGGTGCCGGGGTAGGCCACGTGGTGGGCATTGAAGTTGCCGGTAGCCCCACCAAACTTAGCGCCGAAGGGTACCTGGGCCAGCAGCTCCACCTGGGCATCGAGGCGGGCTACAAATACCTCTACCTCCTTGCCCAAACGGGTAGGAGAGGCCGGCTGGCCATGGGTGCGGGCCAGCATGGGCACGGCGGCCCAGTCGTTGGCGCGGGTAGCCAACTGGTTACGCACACCAGCATAAGCGGGCAGCAGCGTATGAATAAGCGCGTGCTGCAGGCTTAGCGGAATAGCGGTGTTGTTGATGTCCTGGGAGGTGAGGCCGAAATGGATAAACTCCAGGTACTGGCCTAGGCCCAGCGCCGTGAATTTGTCGCGCAGAAAGTATTCTACGGCTTTCACATCGTGGTTGGTAACTCGCTCATGGGCTTTTACAGCCTCGGCATCAGCCATTGAAAACTCAGTATAGAGGCTGCGCAGGGCCGGAAATACCTCCGTCTCGACGGCGGTTAGTTGAGGCAAGGGTAGTTCGCAGAGCGAAATGAAGTACTCTACCTCCACCAAAACGCGGTAGCGAATAAGCGCCAGCTCCGAGAAATACGGAGCCAAGGGTGTAGTTTGGCGGCGGTAGCGGCCATCCAGGGGCGATACTGCGGTGAGCGGAGAAAGAACGGCGTATTCGGCAGCTGAAGACATGCGAAGAAGGAAGTTGGACCAGAGCAGGCCAAAGGTAGCGAAAGGTCAGGCGTAGGCCCAGAACCGGCGCGGGGCTTTTTCGTTACCTTTGTATTCCAAGTGGTGGCGGGTTCGGCACGAATCTGGTACGAGCCGGCCGCAACTTCCTTTCCTCCCTGACTGTTCGCGTGACTCCAGCAACTAAACGTAAAATCGGCATTGGCCTCGGCATACTTGTGGTGCTGCTCGCCATTGGCCTCGGTGTATTTCTGCTTAAGCGCCAGCAACTGCTCAACTATGCCTTGCAGCAGGTTAAAGCTAAGGTAGAGCGCAAATTTCCGGTGCTGCTAACGCTGGGTCCGGCCCGTTTCACCGACCTGAACACCGTGCAGCTGGATGGGGTGAACCTGGTGCCCGCCGCTTTGCCCAACGATACGCTGCTGCAGGCCCAGACGGTAAGGGCCTCGCTGAGCGTGCGAAGCTTGTTTGCGGGTAGGCCCGTATTTAGCAATCTGGAAATTGATAATGCTCGCCTGACAGCACACAAAACCGCCACCACCGACAATTACTCCTTCCTCTATAAAAAGCGGAAAGGGCAGCCCGTAGTGCCGCGTGATACAACTAAAGGCACCAACTACGGCTTGCTAGCGAATCAGGTGCTGGAAGCCGCATTTGACAACGTACCCGTTGAGGCTGATTTCCGCAACTTCCTGGTGACCTACCGCAGCCCCCGCCACCACGCCACGCTTACTATGCCCCAACTCGCCATTCAGGACGGCGACATTACGGGCCAGCTCACGGCAGTAGTTGACTCCATAGTGAACCATGTGGGTGTGCAGGGCCGCATTGATGCCAGCGACTACCAGATTGATGCCCGCATCTTTGCCCTTAACAAACGCCCGGTGGTGCTGCCGTATGTACAGCGGAGATACGGGGCCCGGGTGCAGTTTGACACCATTCGGGTGAGCCTGACGGAAAAAAGTCTGAAGGATGATGAGCTGACGGTAAAAGGTACAGCCTCCGCTACCAATTTTATAGTGAATCACCCTAAGCTATCGGATAGCGACGTGCGGTTCCCACGCGGTGGAATTGATTTTGTGACGCGGCTAGGCCAGGCCTCATTCGCGCTAGACAAGGGCACACGGGTACTGCTGAACAAGATGGAGTTCTTCCCGGTGCTTTCTGTGCGCCGGTTGCCAGTGCCGCAGCGCGTAATTGGCAAGAATGTCAATGGCCTCACCAACCGCAACCAGCTGATGGCAGGCCTACAAGTGAAGCTGAACGTAGAATCGGCGGAAACGGCGGCTAATGATTTTTTTGCTTCTCTGCCCGAGGGCATGTTTGAAACCCTGGAAGGCACGCAGGCAGAAGGTACGCTTAAGTACCAGCTCATGGCCGATCTGGACATGAATCACCTGGATAGCCTGAAGTTTAACTCAGGCCTGCAGGCGACCAGGTTTCGCATAACGCGTTTTGGGCGGGAAAATCTGAATAAGCTTAATGAGCAGTTCCCCTACACCGCTTATAACGATAAAGGCGATTCCGTAAAGACTTTCCTGGTTGGCCCTTCTAACCCCGAGTTTACGCCCTATAACCAAGTCTCGGATTATCTGAAGGCCGCTATTATGACGGCCGAAGACCCCCGGTTCATGACCCACCGAGGCTTCATGGAGAAGGCCTTTGTGAAGTCAGCTATCCAGAATATTAAGGAGCGGCGCTTTGCTCGTGGGGGCAGCACCATCTCTATGCAGCTGGTGAAAAACGTGTTCCTGACCCGCAAAAAGACCATTGTGCGGAAGGTGGAGGAGGCCCTCATTGTCTGGATCATTGAGAACACCCGCCTTGCTTCTAAAGAGCGGATGCTGGAGGTGTACCTGAATATTATTGAGTGGGGCCCAAAGATTTACGGAGTACACGAGGCGGCGCAGTTTTACTTTGATAAGCAGCCCGCCAACCTGAATCTGTCGGAAAGCCTGTATTTGGCCAGCATTATTCCGAGGCCTAAGTATTTCCGTAACAACTTCAACCAGTACGGAGACATGCGTAGTAGTGCCCGCTACTTCCACCGCTTAATTGCCCAAATTATGGCGCGTAAAGGCTATATTTCTCAGGGCGAGTACGAGGGGCTTGACACGTACGTGAACTTCCGGGGAAGAGGCCTACGGGCCATGGGCTTTGTAGCACGCCCAGATACCGCCCGGGCCACGGTTGCCGCCGACTCGTCGCAGTATGAGCCGCTCAACCTGATTGATTTGCTGGGAGGGCAACCGGCCTCTGATGCCGGTATTAATCAGGAAGCACCCGCCGCACCACCTACCCGGCCAGCTCCTTAACTTAGCTTGAAAGCCAAAGCGCCCGTTGCAACCTGCAACGGGCGCTTTGGCTTTCAAGCGGGACGTTGTTACTCCTGCTGTCGTGCCGCGGTAGTAGAAGCAGGCTTGGTTTCCTTTTTGGGCATAAGCAAAGACAGGATAACAGACATAGTGAGAATAAGCCCTACTATCCCAGAGATATACTCATGGGAATGTGATAAATCTCCTGAAACAGCAGCTTACCTCCAATAAAAATCAGAATCAGCGAAAGACCATAGTGCAGGTAGTGGAAGAGGCGCATTAAGCCTTCCAGAGCGAAGTACAAAGCACGGAGGCCTAATAGGGCAAATACGTTGCTGGTGTACACAATAAACGTATCGCGCGAAACGGCTAGAATAGCTGGTATAGAGTCGGCGGCAAATACCACGTCGGTGGTTTCCACCATCACCAGCACCACAAATAGGGGAGTAGCAAAGCGGAGCCCATCTTTGCGCACAAAGAAGCGGCCTTCGTGCAGCCGGCTTGTGATGGGCAGGTGCCGGCTCAGGAACTTAACCACCGGGTTATTATCGGGGTCTATTTCGGGCTCGCCGGCGCTGGTGGCCATCTTTACGCCCGTATACACCAGAAAGGCGCCCAGAACATACAGCAGAAACTGGAATTTGGCCAGTAGTGCCGCGCCAATCAGGATAAAGGCTGCACGTAGAATGAGTGCCCCAATTATGCCCCAGAAAAGAATCTTGTGCTGGTACTGCTGCGGAACCTTGAAGTAGGTGAAAATCAGCAGGAACACGAACAGGTTGTCAACGCTCAGGGACTTCTCAATGAGGTATCCCGTGAGAAACTCCATGGCCGCCTGCTTGCCTAGCCAGCGGTAAATAAGGTAGTTAAAGGAGAGCGACAACGCTATCCAGAACGCGCTCCACCCCAGGGCCTCGCGCATACGTACTACGTGTGCCTTCCGGTTGAAGACCAGTAAATCAAGCAGAAGCAACGCCAAAACAAAGGCGTTGAACGCAAGCCAGAACAGCGGTGAGTTATCCATGTGCAGGCGTAAGGTACGTGCTGGGCGCTACTTTTAAGCGCCGCCGTTCCTTACTACTGCTTACCGGGTTTCAGGAGCAGGGGTTGCGGACACTACCTCCGGAGCAGAAGCGGGAGCCAGCGGAGCCTCATTGCGGTTGAAAGGCCGAAACCAGCTGCTGATCTTCATGCGGATGACGCCTAAAAAAGCTTCCTGCACAATGCCCTTGCTCATTTTGGAGGTGCCCCGGGTGCGGTCGGTGAAGATGATTGGTACCTCCTTGATGCGGAAACCAAACTTGTAGGCCAGCCATTTCATCTCGATCTGGAAGGCATAGCCCACAAAATGAATGCGGCTAAGCGGAATAGTGCGCAGCACACGGGCTGTGTAGCACTTAAAGCCCGCCGTAGCATCCATGATGGGCATGCCTGTAATAAAGCGCACATAGGCCGAGGCAAACCACGACATCAGGACCCGGTTCATGGGCCAGTTAACCACGTTTACGCCCTGAATGTAACGCGAGCCAATGGCCAGATCATAGCCCTGGTAGGCGCAGGCATCATAGAGCCGCACCAAATCATCGGGGTTATGGGAGAAGTCGGCGTCCATCTCAAACACATACTCGTAGCCATGTGCCAGGGCCCAGTGAAAGCCATGAATATACGCGGTGCCTAAGCCCAGTTTACCTTTGCGCTCCTCCAGAAACAGGCGCCCCTCAAACTCAGGCATCAGACTACGCACGATGCTGGCAGTTCCATCCGGCGAGCCATCGTCGATAATGAGGATATCAAACGCTTTGGGCAACGAGAAAACCTTACGGATAATCAGCTCCGCATTTTCGCGCTCGTTGTAAGTAGGGATGAGGACAAGCCCGTCATTCATTAGTCAAAGGTAAGTGGCTTGGCCGACTTGGCAGTAGGCGGGTGGGAGGGGAAGATCAGAAGGCGAAAGACGTAGCTTCAGGTGTGTGCTGACCTAAAAGCTATTACGAAAAACGGGAGCCACCACAGTTGTCAGATAGACGCCTGATAGTGGCGACCAATTGCATGTGGGAAAATATTATTTCCCGCTGATATAACCGCATTGCATTGGCTTTCTGTTCATCTAGGCCAGTAAAAATGCCTCTTATTAATGAGGCTGCGGCAACTATCTTTAGCTCAGCGGTGGAAAAAGCTTCAACGCCAGAGCTTTGGCGTGGCGTACGCAGTCGGGAACCCCTACACCGGCCCGCCAGTTGGCCGTGGCGTGCAGCCCTAAAGGGGCCAGAGCATCCATGGCTGCGTGCGCCGGCACTATGCGCGCATCGAACTGCGGAATTGCCCGCTCCCAGAAGTAGCGGTATTGCCATACAGGCGCTTCCGTGATACCATAAAACCGACTCAGCTCTTCATGGACGGCCGCTTTTTGGGTTGCCTCCGGCTCGCGGGCCTGTGTCTCGTACTGGCTACCGCCCACAAAGGTGGTAAACAGCACCTGGCCAGCGGGTGCACGGTTAGGGAAGATAGAGCTCGTCCAGACGCTGCCGGCGGCGTAGGGCTGCTCTGCTTTGGGATGGAGGGCTCCAAAGCCATTTAGCGGGTGCTGCACGGCGGCGCGGTGATAGGCAGAGTAGATGGCCGTCATAGGCGGGTAGTACACCTGGCCTAGGGCCTCCGCGGCATCTGGCAGCTCGGGGCGCAGCAGCTCTGCTGCCGCGTAGGCGGGGAGGGCCAGTACTACGTGGTCGTAGAGGCGGGGAGCGGGCCCCGCAGTGGTTTCCAGCTCCCAGCGGCCATCATCGGAGTGACGGTGTAGCGCGGTAACGGCTTGGCCGAAGTGGGCGCGGCCCAGCCGACTGGCTAGCTTATCGGTGAGAGTTTGGAGGCCATTCCTGAGGGTGAAAATACGCCCGCGGCCTGCCCCGCTCTTTTTTTGCATGAGCCCCCGGATTACTGACCCGTGTTGCTGCTCTAGCGCCGCTAGCTGCGGGAAAGTTTTATGGAGCAACAGTTTCTCTGGGTCGCCGGCATAAATACCCGAGATAAATGGATTAAGCGCGTATTCTACTACCTCTGAGCCAAAGCGGCGCCGAAAAAAGCTCGCCAGCGTTTCTGTGGGGTCAGATGGGGGGACCGGGCGCCGTAATTCCTGCACAAAGTTCCATTTAGCTTTTAAGCTGAAAAAGCCATTGGTGAGTAGCTTGGGAGGCGAAGTAGGCAGCTGCCGGTATTGTCCATTGCGCAGCACATACCGGTTTTGGCTTACGGCTGCTGCCTCCTGAATTTGGTCGGAGAGGCCTAGCGCCTGCAGGAGCTCCTCCAGCTCAGGGCTAAGCTGCAGAGAGTTAGGGCCGGTTTCAAGCAAGTAGTGGCCTTGGTGCTCCGTGCGCACGGTACCACCTGGCCTGGGAGCTGCTTCAAATAAGTCGTAGTAGGCGCCGGCTTTTTGCAGGTGCCAGGCCAAGGTGAGGCCCGAAATGCCCCCGCCGATGATGGCTATGGTCATGGGTACAGGAATTGCGAAAACTGCTGACCACAAAGGTAAGGCAGGCAGCGCTAGTGGCAGGGAGGCGCAGGCCAGTTAAGAGGAGAATACCTGAATGCCCTGCTGCGTTTGTCGGTTGGTAAAGCGGCTGGCGTTGTAGCTTTGGGCCAATGACTACTACAACTGTGCCCACCGCCCTCCGCAATAAAGCCGTATTCCTGGACCGCGACGGCGTACTGAACGAAGAAATTGGGACGTATGTGTGGGAGCCAGACAAGTTTATGGTGCTGCCCGGCGTGCCCGAAAGCCTGGCGCGTTTAAAGCAGGCAGGCTATTATCTTATTGTGGTAACTAACCAAGCAGGTATTGCCAAAGGCCTGTATACGGCGGCAGCAGTGCAGGCTTGCCACGAAAAGCTGCAGCGCGCCTGCGGTGGCCTGCTTGATGCCTTGTACTTCGCGCCCTCGCACCCCAGCGTATCAGAATCACTATCGAGAAAACCGGGCTCACTGATGCTGGAAAAGGCTATAGCGCGCTTTAACCTAGCCCCTGCGCAATGCTGGATGGTAGGTGACCGGTGCCGGGATATGGAAGCCGGCGCCCGGGCAGGTGTGCGCGGGATACTCGTAGGCCACTCCGAAACGGAAGAATACCAGCCACGAGTGGCAGACCTGCCCGCCGCTACTGCACTCATTCTCAGTGCGGGTTCGAATAGGGTTGAAGATTAAATACAGCAACGCCCGCCCTCATCTCCAACGAGATAAAGGCGGGCGTTATAGCTGATTGCTGACGTGAACTACTGACGTTCTGAGCCCGCAGCGTTGCTGGCCATTGCGGTGGTAGCCGTTTGCGTGGCAGGCTTAGTGCTTGAGTAAGCGGGGCACTTCGTGCGGCATGAACCAAGCGTTACACCACCTACGACTGCGAGTAGAAGCAGTTTTTTCATGTTTAAATGCAATTGATAATAGGTCCCTACAGGTCCAATCCTCTTGAAAAGAATGGGTTCGGAATGGAAACGCTCATTCGGTGCAATTAATTGTATGAAAGCTGAGTTTCTTCAAGGAATCAAAAAAGCCTCTCCTGCAGCAGCAGGAGAGGCTAAGTGCACTGTGAAATGTGCAAAACTATTGGCGCGGCGTAGTAGCAGACTCGGTGCTGGCCGTAATAGGGAAGGAGAGGCGCGAGGCATCTTTCGTGCTGGAGTAAGCAGGGCACTGCGACTTTCTGTTGCAAGCCCCGAGGCTAAGAGTGGCCAGGCAAGCCAGGAGTAGAACTTTCTTCATGTGATTGTAAATAGTAGAGACGACCAGTTTCAGAGGAGTAAAGGTAGAAGAACGACGGGGCGCGTCCAAGTTGGTTTTTTACTGTTTTATGTGAAGGTGGCCTAGCGCATGCAAAAGCCCCGTATGCAACGCTATAACGGCAGCATACGAGGCCTTGCAAGTAGCAAAATTCTTAGGCGCTATACCCCAGAATACGCATCATAGAGTCGCTGGTTTGCTCTTCGGCAAACACCCGGTCGGTGAGGTTGCCATTCTCATCACGGTCGAGGATTACCATTTTCGGGGCCGGAATCAGGCAGTGCTTGATCCCGCCGTAGCCAGAGAGGCTTTCCTGATAGGCGCCGGTGTGGAAGAAGCCCACATACAGGGGTTTATCATCCTTGGCGGGCTTGCGCTCCGGCAAGAACACCTGATAGATGTGCTTCTCGGCGTTGTAGTAATCCTGCGAGTCGCAGGTGAGGCCACCCAGCTGAATTTTTTTGTACTGTTTGTTCCAGCCATTCAGCGCCAGCATAATAAAGCGCTGGTTCAGGGCCCAGGTATCGGGCAGGTTCGTGATGAAGGAGCCATCAATCATGTACCACAGCTCCTTATCGTTCTGCAGCTTCTCATCCAGAATAGAGTAGATGGTAGCCCCCGACTCACCCACCGTGAAAATGCCAAACTCGGTGAAGATATCTGGCTCCGGTACGCCTTCTTCCTGGCAGATGCGCTGAATGGTGCGCAGCACCTCCTCCACCATGTACTGGTAGTCGTACTCCTTCTGAATAGACGTCTGGATGGGTAGGCCACCCCCGATGTCGATGGTCTTTAGCGTGGGGCACACCTTGCGTAGGGCGCAGTATTGGTGCACAAAACGGCTCAACTCCGACCAGTAGTAGGACGTGTCCTTGATACCCGTGTTGATGAAGTAGTGCAGCATCGTGAGCTCGAAGCGCGGGTCGTCCTTGATCTTCTGCTCATAGAGCGGAATGGCGTCGGCGTAGCGGATGCCCAGGCGCGAGGTGTAGAACTGGAAGCGCGGCTCCTCATCAGAGGCCAGGCGCATCCCCACGTTGCACTTCTCCCGCACGTTGTCGTGGTAGTACTCTACCTCGTTGGGCGAGTCCAGAATGGGCATGCAATTCACGAAGCCATCGTTAATGAGGCGCGTAATTTCGTATTTGTATTCTTCCGGCTTAAAGCCGTTACAAATAATGAACGTGTCCTTGCTCACCTTGCCTTTGGCATGCATGGCCCGGATGATACTCATATCAAACCACGAGGAGGTTTCGATGTGCACATTGTTCTTTAGGGCTTCTTCCACTACAAAGCTGAAGTGAGACGCCTTGGTGCAGTAGGCATAGGAGTATTTGCCCTGGTAGCCGATTTTCTCGATGCCCACCCGGAACCACTCCTTGGCCCGCTGAATCTGGCTGCTGATCTTGGGCAGATAGGTGAGGCGGAGGGGAGTACCGTGTTTCTCCACCAGCGCCATCAGGTCGATGTCGTGGAAGCGGAGCTCGTTCTGCTCCACCTGAAACTCCTGGGTAGGAAAATCAAAGGTTTGGGAAATCAGGTCGTGATAAGTATCCATTCAGGGGGGAGTTGTCAGAGGCACGGATGAAGATAGTACGCAGTAAATCAGTTTACTGGCCTACGCTGTTCAACATGTGCCACGGAAAGAGGGTGAGATAACTGGACTGTGTGCGGCCTTTTTGCGAACTTAGGACCCGCAAAGATACCCCCTCGCGGGGGTTTTGGTTGTGCTTTGTTCGTTGGTTGCGCCGGAAGGTCCGGGCGCGTCAAGCCTGAATGGCCCTAGGCCACTCAATCGGCAAGCATTAAAACCACCCTAACCTCTTTTCTGCCAATGTAATATGCGACGCATTAAGCTAGTGGAAGTCCGCTCCGAACTGGGGGCCGGAACCCGTGGTGCCAGTTTGGGCGTAGATGCCCTCAAAGTGGCTTGCCTCAACAAAGGGTCTGATTACTTCCGACGGTTCAACTCAGTGCATGTGCCTGATTTGAACCACGTGCTCTTCGAGAAAAACCATTTTCCGAAGGCCAAGCACATTGATTCTATTTACACGGTGCAGAAAGGCATTGCCAGCGCCGTAGAGCAAACATTACGCTTCGGGGAGTTTCCCCTGGTACTGGCCGGCGACCATAGCAACGCCTCCGCAACTATTGCGGGCATTAAGGCCACGTACCCACAAAAAACGCTGGGCGTGGTGTGGGTAGATGCCCACGCCGATATCCACTCGCCGTATACCACGCCCTCAGGCAACATGCACGGCATGCCCATTGCCATATCGCTGGGCGATGATAACCTGCAGTGCCAGCGCAATTACGTGGAGCCCGAAACTGAGTTCTTCTGGCGCAAGCTGAAAAACCTGGGCGAGCCCGGCCCCAAAGTTACCGGTGAGCATCTGGTGTATGTGGTGGTGCGCGACACGGAGCACGAGGAGGACGAAATTATTGAGCGCCTGGGCATCAAGAACTACAAGCTTGATGAAGTAAAGGCGAAAGGCACCCGCCAAGTGGCCCGCGAAATCTATGAGCGGCTACGCTTCTGCGACATGGTGTACATCTCCTTCGATGTAGATTCCCTGGACTCGCGCTTCAGCAAAGGCACCGGCACGCCCGTAGTTGATGGGCTGAACGTGGAGGAAGCCATCAGCCTATGCCGCGCCCTCTTGGATAATGACCGCGTAGTGTGCTTCGAGATGGTGGAAATTAACCCCACGCTCGACCAGGAAAACACTATGGCCACCAACGCCTTCGACATTCTGGAAGCCGCCACCGACGCCATCCAAAACCGGCTGCGGATGGAGGAAGTGGTAAGCCGCTAACGCACTTTACGTTGTCATTCCGACCGCAGGGAGGAATCTGGGTCAAGCCGTTAGAAGGATAACCCAGATTCCTCCCTGCGGTCGGAATGACAGCTAAGTCCTGGCCTAGCGGCTCCGCTGGTGATAAGGAAATCCAAACAGCCAGGAAGTAAGCAGAGGCACGGCAAAAACGGCTACCGTTAGCACCGTCAGGCCTACGTCAGCGGCCTCACTGCTCAGAAATTCGGTGAAGGGATGATTGGGCAGGTAGTGCTCAAATAAGGAGAGCAGCAGCTTGATGCCCAGCAGGCCAATTACTATAAAAGCGGCAGTTTCCAGGAACGGGTACTTGGCCATGAGCAGCACAAACCCTTGCGCTACTAACCGCATGGCCAGAATACCGATGAATACGCCGGCGCAAATCAAAATCAGGTTATCGGTGAAGGCCACCACGGCAAACACGTTGTCGATGGAGAAAGCGAGGTCCATGAGCTCAATGAGGGCCACCGTGGCCCAGAAGGGGCCCAACAGGCCTAAGGTGCTGCGATAAAGCCAGCTTTGCTGTTTATCAAGAGCGTCTTCATCAGAGCTTTTCTGCTTGTTAGCGAAATGGTCGTAGGCCAGATAGAGCAGATAGAACCCGCCCAGAGGCTTTAAAAACCAGAACTGAATTAGGAAGGAGGCAAACAGAATACACAGCCCCCGAAACACGTAGGCGCCAATGATGCCGTAGCGCAGGGCCTTGTGGCGCTGCTCCTTGGGCAGGTCAGAAACCATAGTAGCCAGCACGGCCGCGTTATCCACGGAGAGCAGGCTTTCAATTATAACTAGGTTGCCCACAATGGCTAAGGCAGCCAGCGGGTTGTCGAGAATTTCCTGAAGATGAATGTTCATGCGTGAGGCGCAAGGTACTTATTGCCGTGAAAACGGCGAGCGGTGAAGGAGGAGAGCAGCAAAGATTACCTCGTAAGTAAGCGAGTAGGCAGATGCATTCGTGCTAGTACGGATAGGTCCAGACAAAGGCTTACCGGCACTAGCTAACTTTTTCGAAAGGCATCCGGCCGGGGTTTCTACCTTTGTGGCAGCGGAAGCCCGGTGCGGTATCCGCAGCAACTCCCTATGAAGCCGACTCTTTGGACCCGAAATCAACGACGACTCTAGCGTAAGCTAGGCTAGGCCAGTCGCCACTAAACCCGAAGCTCTGGGTTAAGTAACCGCTAGGCCTGTCCGTGGTTTACGCTTCCTCCTTGGTTTGGTATCCAAATTTTCCTCTTCCTGAAGCCGGCTATTCGGCTTCTTACTAAGCGTATCGCTTTCGTATCCGTGCAACAACTCCAACAAACCCTCAAAGCGGCCCTCGGTGCCGCCATCAAACATGTATTCGACGTGGAAGTGGCTTCGCCCCAGCTGGCGCTCCAGCCCACGCGCAAAGAATTTGCGGGCCAGTTTACGCTCGTAACATTCTCCTTCACGAAAGCCATCGGTAAAGGGCCCGAGCAAATCGGGCAGGGCATTGGCGACTGGCTGGTGGCCAACGAGCCGCTGGTGTCGGGCTACAACGTGGTGAAGGGCTTCCTGAACCTGGAAATTGCCGACGCGGCCTGGCTGGAAGTATTCGAGCAGCTGCGTCAGCAGCCCGCTGGCACGCCCGTAGAAACGGGTGGCCCCCAGAATGTGGTGGTGGAGTATTCTTCACCCAACACCAACAAGCCCCTGCACCTAGGCCACCTGCGCAACAACTTCCTTGGCTACTCGGTGGCCGAGATTTTGAAAGCTACCGGCGCCACCGTTACCAAGGCCAACCTCGTCAATGACCGGGGCATCCACATCTGTAAGTCGATGCTGGCCTACCAGCAGTACGGCCACGGCGAAACTCCGCAGAGCGCCGGCATCAAGGGCGACCACCTAGCCGGCAAGTACTACGTGCTGTTTGAGAAGCACTACCGCGAGCAGGTAAAACAGCTGGAAGCCGAAGGCGTACTGCCCGACGTAGCCAAGCGCCAGGCCCCCATGATGCTGGAAGCCCAAGACATGCTGCGCGCCTGGGAAGCCGGCGACGAAGACGTAGTAGGCCTCTGGAAGCAGATGAACGGCTGGGTGTACGAGGGCTTCGATGAAACCTATAAGAACATCGGCGTCGATTTCGACAAGTACTACTATGAGTCGGGTACGTATTTGCTGGGCAAGGAGCGGGTAGAGGAAGGCCTGCAGAAGGGCGTGTTCTTCAAGAAAGAAGACGGCTCGGTGTGGGTTGACCTGAAGGAGGAAGGCCTCGATGAGAAGCTGCTGCTCCGCGCCGATGGCACCTCGGTGTACATCACCCAAGACCTGGGCACGGCTGAGCTAAAGTTTCAAGACTTCCACTACGACCTCTCGGTGTACGTAATTGCCGACGAGCAGAACTACCACATGCAGGTGCTGAAGGCGGTGCTTAAAAAGCTGGGCAAACCCTATGCCGACGCCATTTATCACCTCAGCTACGGCATGGTAGACCTGCCTTCGGGCAAGATGAAGTCGCGGGAAGGCACCGTAGTAGACGCCGACGAGCTGGTGCGCGAAGTGGTGGAAGCTGCCAAAGCTGCCACCCTAAAGAAAGGCAAAACGGAAGGCCTCTCGGAGCAGGAAGCCGAACAGCTCTACCACATGCTAGGCCTAGGCGCGCTGAAATACTACCTGCTGAAAGTTGACCCCAAGAAGCGCATGCTCTTCAACCCCGAAGAGTCGGTGAGCCTGGAAGGCCACACGGGTCCCTTCATCCAGTACTCGCACGCCCGTATCTCCAGCATCCTGCGCAAGGCCGCCGAGCAGGGCGTTGCCGCTGGTGCCAGCCTGACTGGCTTAGGTGAGATTCATGCCACTGAGCGGGAGATGATTCAGGAGCTGGGCCGTTACGCCGCTGTGGTAGCCGAGGCTGCCACTACGCAGTCGCCGGCCGTGGTAGCGCAGTACGCCTACGACATTGCCCGGGCTTACAACCGCTTCTACACCGAGGTGCCCATCATTATTGAGCCTGATGCAGCCAAGAAGGCATTCCGGGTGGCGCTATCGGCCCAAACAGCGCAGACTATTAAGGCCAGCATGGGCCTGCTCGGCATTCAGGTGCCTGAGCGCATGTAATTTGCTAGAGCTGGTTGCTCTGGTAGGTTTAGTATTCAGCAGCAACGCCAGCGTGTGGCGTTGCTGCTGTTTTTCTTTTGTCTTCAACTCACTTACCCTATGAAAAGCGTAGCAGTGTATTGCGGTTCCAGTGCCGGAAACAATGAAGTGTATGCCCAACAAGCCCAGGAAATGGGGCGGGTGCTAGCCGAACGGGGCATGACGCTGGTGTACGGCGGGGGCCGTGTGGGCCTCATGGGTGCCGTAGCCGACAGCGTGCTAGCCCACGGTGGTAAGGTCATCGGGGTAATTCCTGACTTTCTGGTGGCTAAGGAAGTAGAACATCGGGGCGTGACGGAGCTGCACATTGTAAAAAGCATGCATGAGCGCAAGCTGCTCATGGCCGACCTGGCCGAAGGCTTTGTGGCCATGCCCGGCGGTTTCGGTACGCTAGAAGAGCTGTTTGAGGTACTGACCTGGGGCCAGCTAGGCCTGCACAAAAAGCCTATTGGCGTACTCGGCGTGGCTGGCTTCTACGACCACCTGCTCCGTGCCCTCGATCATATGGTTGATGAAGGCCTGTTACGCCGCGAAAACCGCCAGCAGCTCCTGAGCAACCCAGACCCCACCGGCCTGATTGAGGAAATGCTGGCCTACCAGCCTATAGCGCTTGAAAAGTGGCTGACGCCTCGCACCACGTAGGCCACTGAACTACCTGGCACGTCATCCTGAGCTTGCAAAGGATCTTATTGCTTCAGCACGAGGCGCTAGGCCAGTTGTTTAGCCGTGAGTCGATCCTTCGCAAGCTCAGGATGACGTGCCAGATGGAGCCTTTGAACTGTTTATTTACGCAGTCTGCGGTTCGGCTATGCCCAATAAGGTAGGCTAGAATCCGACCTCGAACATTGCGTAGGCTCTCTGGTTTGTCACTGACAACTCCCTTCAACCTCGTCTCATGAAAGCCTTTGTGCTCATAGGTGCGCTGCTGGCCAGCGGCTTATCGTTCTACCACCAAAACTCTGCCCCTGCCATGACTGAAACCACTGCTCCCGCCACCGGTACCGTCTACGACTTTACCGTGAAATCTATTGATGGCAAAGATGTGAAGCTGAGCCAATACAAGGGCAAAAAGCTGCTCATCGTGAATACGGCCTCGGAATGCGGCTATACCCCGCAGTATAAGGAGCTGGAGGAGCTGTACAAAAAGCATGGGGATAGGGTAACGGTGCTGGGCTTCCCGGCCAATAACTTTGGCGAGCAAGAGCCCGGCACGGAAGCGCAGATTGCCACTTTCTGCGAGAAGAACTACGGCGTGACTTTCCCGCTGTTCAGCAAAGTATCGGTGAAAGGCGACGACACAGTCCCGCTCTACAAGTTCCTGTCTGACAAGTCGAAGAACGGAGCAGTCAGTGACGCGCCGACCTGGAATTTCTGCAAGTACTTAGTGGATGAGCAAGGCCATGTGGTAGCTTTCTACCCCTCCAAGGTTAAGCCCATGAGCGACGAGCTGGTGCAGGCCATTCTGAAATAGAAGACGCATAAATGCTGGCAACAGCCTGTGCTTTCCGTAATGCCTATGGCGCGGAAAGCACGGGCTGTTTTTTTCGTAGTAGGCGAAGCACCAGGTTTCTCTACCTTCGCCCCAACAGACCACTATCCGCATGATTCGCACCGTTATTTTTGATATGGATGGCGTCATCGTTGACACCGAGCCCGTGCACCGTTACGCCTATTTCCGGCACTTCGATGAACTCAGGATTCAGGTGCCAGATGAGGAGTACACCACATTCACGGGCCGCTCCACCAAAAACGTGTACCAGTATCTGAAAGACAAGTATGGCCTAGCACCTTCGGTGGAGGACCTGGTGATGAGCAAGCGGGAGTTTTTCAACCGCGCCTTCGACGAAAAGCCCGATCTGGATTTGCTTGATGGCGTGCGAGCCTTACTTGAAGACCTGCATCAGCATGAGGTACAACTCATCCTGGCGTCGTCGGCCTCTAAGGCTACCATTGACCGGGTGATGCGGCGGTTTGGCATTGGTCCCTATTTTACGGACCTCATCAGCGGCGAGGATTTCCCGCGTTCCAAGCCCGATCCGGCCATTTTCGAGTTTGCCGCGTCCCGCTCGAAAGCACCTAAAACGGAATGCGTAGTCATCGAAGACTCGGCCAACGGCGTTACGGCAGCCAAAGCAGCCGGCCTCTATTGCATTGGCTACGACAGTGAACATTCGCCCATGCAGGACCTGAGCCACGCCGATCTGGTGATACGCCACTTTTCAGAACTCTCCGCCGAACGAATCATGGCCTTCGGCCCCGCTTTCCGGTAGTCAATATACCGTAAGGTTGCTGCGCTCGGCAAAGTTGCTCATCACATGGCGCCAGACTGGCCTAGAAGTAAGATCCTATTTGGCGACGCTGTTCTAGACCCAAGAGTAGCCTCTGGCAAGATGCTTCGGCAAGCTCAGCATGACGCTCTTTCTGCAGTTCAAGCTTGCCATCCGTCTGATTTAGCATACCTGTTATTTATTACTCCAATGGCTTCTTCCGCTGCCACCCCCGCTGCCCCTATTAGTCCTGCCAAAGCCTGGCTTTCAGCTTTCCGACCCCGCACGCTGCCGCTGGCCCTGGCCAGCATTATGGCCGGTGGCTTTCTGGCCGCCAGCAACGGGCAGTTTCGGGGGGCGGTGGTAGGGCTAGCGGCCCTTACTACCATTCTGCTGCAGATTCTGAGTAACCTCGCCAACGACTACGGCGACTCCCAGAACGGCGCCGACAGTGTGCACCGCGAAGGGCCCCAGCGTGCCGTGCAGAGCGGTGCCATCTCGCCCCAGCAGATGAAGAAAGGCATGGGCGTATTTGGGTTGTTGTCGCTCGTGAGTGGCCTAGCGTTGCTCTGGGTAGCGCTGGGCACCGCCGGCGCCTGGATTTTTGTGGCGTTCTTCGTGCTAGGCCTGTCGGCCATTTGGGCGGCGGTAAACTACACCGCTGGCTCCAAGCCCTACGGCTACGCCGGCCTCGGCGACTTGTCGGTGTTTATCTTCTTCGGGATAGTGGGCGTGTGCGGTACTTACTTCCTACAGGCCTACAGCCAAGTGCCCAACTGGACGGAAGCCCTGCCGTTGCCAGTATTGCTGCCCGCCGCCGCGCTGGGCTGCTTTGCCACGGCCGTACTCAACGTGAACAACATCCGCGACATCCGCTCCGATGAGCTGGCGGGCAAAATCACGATTCCGGTGCGCTTAGGGCCCGTGCGTGCCCGCCGCTACCACTGGCTGCTGCTGCTGCTGGGTTTCGGTTGCGCCGTGGTGTATGTGGCCCTCACGTTTCACTCGCCCTGGCAGTGGCTGTTTGTGCTGGCGGCCCCGCTGCTATTCCGCAACGCCCTCTCCGTGTGGCAGCGCCAGGATTCAATGCAGCTGGACCCGCTACTGAAGCAAATGGCTCTAACCACGCTGGTGTTTACGCTGCTATTCGGGCTAGGCCAGGTGCTATGAAAAGGCTATAAGACCTCAGCAGGCAAAGAAATCTTGTTATTTTAATCGCTCAATCACCCCTCAAACAAAATGGCTAATCCAGCCTGTTTGAGGGGTGATTTTTTATAATGCATCTATGTTGCATTAAATATGCAGTTATGCTACTTTTGTAAATGAAACGAAGTTGCATTTTATTAAATAGCTATGAATAAGCTTGATGTGATAATAGTAGGGGGGAGCTACGCTGGGCTAAGCGCGGCCATGCTCTTGGGACGCTCGATGCGCCAAGTCCTGGTCATAGATAATCAACGGCCATGCAATCGGCAAACGCCGCACTCGCATAGTTACCTGACACGTGATGGCGAGACTCCAGCGGCTGTTGCCTCTATAGCACGGGAGCAGGTGGCGCAATACCCTACCGTTTCCTTCCTCACGGACACGGTAATCAGTGCCGAACCTTACGAAGAAGAGTTTCAGGTGCAAACTCAGTCTGGCAAGACATTCTCTTCTCGGAAGCTCTTATTGGCTACCGGTGTGATTGATGAATTGGCGCCTATTCCGGGTGTGGCAGAGTGCTGGGGCATCTCGGTGCTGCACTGCCCATTTTGCCACGGCTATGAGGTGCGGGGGCAGCGCCTAGGCCTGTTAGCTAATGGAGGAAATGCGGCTGATCTAGTGACACTAATCCGTAACTGGAGTGAACGGCTCATAATATTCACGAATGGTCCGGCTGATTTCACTCCCGAGCAACTGGCCATCATCGCGCAACATCAGGTGCCGGTAGTCGAAACGCCTATTGCTGCGTTGGAGCATACGGCCGGTTACGTAACCGCAGTGCACACTGCCGATAAACAGCAGCACCCGTTGGAGGCCATCTTTGCCCGTTTTCCTACTCGTTTAGCCAGCAGCTTGCCTGAGCAGCTCGGTTGCAAGCTGACGGAAACCGGTCATATCGCCGTGTCAGAATTTGGCGATACGAGTGTTCCGGGCCTGTATGCTGCGGGAGATGCTACCACGCCCATGCGGCAAGTGGCCGTAGCGGTAGCCAATGGTGCCAAGGCCGGTGCAGCAATAGTTAAAGAACTAATAGTTCAAGGACTATACGCCGACCTCCAGGAAGTGGAGCCGGTTAATAACTGATAGTAAGAGAGCAAGTAGGAAACAAGCAAAAGAGAGCGTCATGCTTGATCTGGCGTCCACGCAGTCGAAGCATCTTTACCTCTGGCTAACTACTTACTGGCCTAGGACCAACTCAACGAAGCGGTAGAGATGCTTCGACAAGCTCAGCATGACGGTTAAAGGAAAGCTCAGTTTCTCAAATCAGTACTCATCCGCCATCAAAAAAGCCCCGCTACTTACGCAGCGGGGCTTTTTCATAAACTACTATTCACTACTCGGCGCTCGGCGCTGAAGCAGCAGCTTCAGGGGTTGGGGTCGAGCCTTCGGGGCGTGGACCACGGCCGCGGCCGCCGCGCTTGCGACGGCGCTGGCCTTCGCTCTTTTCACCTTCGGCCCGTGGCTCTGTGGCTTCGCCTTCAGCGCGTGGTGGGCGAGGTGCCCGAGGCGGACAAGCTTCGCCTTCCGGACGAGGCGCGCGGGGCTCCCGGCGGGGGCGGCTCTCGCTCCCCTCAGGGTGGTCTTCGCGGGGTGGGCGCTGGTAAGGTACGGCTGGGGCCTGGCCGGCATCGAGGGCGGCTAAGGCCGCTTGGGCTTTGGCAATCCGCTCTTGGTGCTTGGGGTCTTTGGGGTCGGGGGCACCGGCGCGGGCGGGGCGGTTGCCATCACGGCCGCCGCGGCCACCACCTTCGGGGCGGGGGCCACGGTCGCGGTTACCGCCACCTGAACGACCGCCACGCTCCGGCCGACCGCCTACTTTGCCGCGCAGGCCAGCAAAGCGCTTGGGGTCAAACTCCGGAGCTTCGCCCAGGCCTAGCTCTTCGGTGATATTCTTTTTCTCCAGCTCGCGCTCAATCAGCTGCTCAATCTTCACCACCCGGTCCTGGTCTTGGTCGGAGATGAAGGTGATGGCGGTGCCTTTGGTAGCGGCGCGGGCCGTACGGCCAATGCGGTGCACGTAATCCTCGGCGGCGCGCGGGATGTCGTAGTTTACCACGTGCGAGAGGCTGTCGATGTCAATGCCGCGGCTCAGCACGTCAGTTGCCACCAGAATGGGGAATTGCTTGTTCTTGAACTCGCGCATGATTTGCTCGCGCTCCTCCTGCGTGCGGTCCGAGGAAATTCCCCGAGCATCGTAGCCCAGCTTATTAATGGCGCGCACAATACCGCCCACGGCCGCTTTCTGGCTCGTAAACAGCACCATGCTCTGCACATCCTGGGTTTTGATGATGTGCTCCAGCAGGTAGATCTTCTGGCGGTCAAACGCCATGTAAAACTGCTGGTCGATGCCGGCAGCGGGCTTGGAAACGGCCAACCGAATTTCGTCGGGGCTCTTCAAAATCTGCTGCGAGAACTCCCGGATTTTGTTGGGCATGGTGGCCGAGAACAGCAAGGTCTGGCGCTCCTTGGGCAGCTGGCGCACGATATTCAGGATATCGTCGGAGAAGCCCATGTCCATCATTTTGTCAGCTTCGTCGAGCACCAGATACTTAATCTGATCGAACTTCACGTAGCCCATTTGCAGGTGAGCAATCAGGCGGCCCGGCGTGGCAATGATGATATCGGCACCGGAGGTGAGGGCGCGCTTTTGCTGCTCCCAGCCTTCGCTTTTGCCGCCACCGTAAATGGCGATGCTGCTGGCCTCCACGAAGTAGCCGAAGCCCGTTACCTGCTCGTCAATCTGGGTGGCCAGCTCGCGCGTGGGCACCAGAATGAGGGTAGAGGTATTGCCGTGCTTGGCGTGCGAAATCTTGTCGAGGAGGGGCAGCAGGTAAGCGGCCGTTTTGCCGGTGCCGGTTTGGGCGCAGGCGATGAGGTCTTTGCCTTCGAGGATTTTGGGAATGGCCTGCTCCTGAATGGGCGTGGCATTCTGGTAGTTCATGGCGTCCACGCCGGCCAGTAGGTCGTCGTGGAGATTGAATTCGTGAAACGTCAAGGTTCAGCGAGTTAAAATGATAGATGGCTGACCTTGTTGTCCTGGTCAGCAAACCGCGTATAGTGTTACAACAAAGATAGGAGGATTTCGTGCCCTGTAGTTCAGCGGATGCAGGCACCCAAGTGGGCGGCGAGCCTGGCCCGCCGCCCTCCCGGCTTATTGCTCAATAATCTGTAGCTGCCAGAAAAGCTCCTCCTCGCGCACCGGGAACGGCGCCCCGTTCGTCAGCGACTGATACACGGCTTCAAACAGGCCCATGTAATTGCCGCGGGGTGTGGTAACGGTGGTACTGGACTTTTCCCCGTCGGGCTTTACCACTGTCAGCACGCCGCCCGTGCCAGGGGCGTCTAGGCCATACGCGGCATCGGAGAGGGGTAATTTCTGGTCGAGCTGGGTTTCCTGCACATCGGTGCGCTGCTGGCGGAAGCTGCCTTGGGTGCCGTGCAGCACATAGGCCGGGCCGGGGTCGGCCACCAGCAAGCTGCCCGACACGAACACGTGCAGGCCGCTGGGGTAGGAGAGGTGGTAGTGGAAGTAGTCGTTGACCTGGGAGTGGGGCCGGTAGCTGCCCAGGGTTCTCTCCACCTTGGCGGGCTGCCCAAACAGGCTGAGGGCCTGATCCAGCACATGCGGGCCCAGGTCGAAGCTGAGGCCGGCGCCGGGCGTGGTGGGCTCCTCCTTGAATACTTTGGTATGAATGGCCGGCTTGTAGCGGTCGAAGTGCAGGTGGGCTTCAATCAACTGGCCTAGCTGCCCGCTTTCTACCACTTCCCGCACGGCCTGGAAGTCGCTGTCCCAGCGCCGGTTTTGGTAGCCGAACACCTGCAGGTTCCGCTGGCGGGCCAGGGCAAACAGCTCCGATATCTGCGCGGCGGTAGTGCCCACCGGCTTCTCAATGAGCACGTGCTTGCCGGCTTCCAGAGCCTGTTTGGCGAGGTCGAAGTGTGAGTAGTTGGGCGTGTTAACAACAATCAGGTCCAGTTCAGAGTCCTGGAACAGTTCTTCTACTGAGTCGTAGCTAATGATGTCGGGGTAGTCGGCGGCGGCGAGCTTGCGGCTGCGCTCGGCCACGGCCCGCAGCTGAAAGCTGGGGTGAGCGGCCAGGAAAGGGGCGTGAAAAATGCGGCCCGACATGCCGTAGGCCAGTAGGCCCGTCTGAATGGGGTGATTCATTCGCTGTTTACAGGTTGTTTGCGTTACCAAGTGTACGAACAACTCGCCACTAACTCCTTGCCTGATGGCCGCTCTCGACCGATTCTCCGCCCAAGCCGACCTCTACGCCCGTTACCGCATCGACTACCCACCGGAGCTGTATGCGTTTCTGCTGGCGCGGGTGGCGGGCCGGCAGCGGGCCTGGGACTGCGCCACCGGCAATGGGCAGGTAGCTACCGTGCTGGCCGAGCACTTTGCGCACGTAGATGCCACCGACATCAGCGCCGCCCAGCTTGCCCAGGCGCCGGCCCGCCCCAACATCACCTACCAACTGTCTCCCGCCGAGCACACGCCCTTCCCCGATAAGTACTTTGACCTGATTACCGTGGGCCAGGCCGTGCATTGGTTTGAGCCGGAAGCCTTCAACCAGGAAATCCGCCGCGTAGGCCACCCTGGCGCTACCGTGGCCGAGTGGGGCTACGGCCTGCTCCACATCAGCCCCGAGCTAGACCCGCTGGTGCAGGCGTTTCACGACGAAACCATGCGCCCCTACTGGGACGACAACCGTTGGCACATTACCGATGAGTACGCCCGCCTCCCGTTTCCGTTCGCGCAGGTGGAGCACGCCCGGTTCCCGGTGCGGCGGCAATGGTCGGCGGAGTGGCTGCTGAACTACCTGCGCACGTGGTCGAGCGTGGTGAAATACCAGCAGCACGGCCAGGACCCCGTGCTGCTCATTGCGGAGGAAGTGACGCGCCTTTGGGGCACCGCGGAGCGCGAGGTGGAGTTCCCGGTGTTTCTGCGGTTGGGCTTGGTAGAATAATCCGTTACTTACCGCGTTGTCTGGCTGATTTGATACGCGCCTAACATGACGATATCTACGTACCTGCGGGCCCTAGGCCTGTTCTACCGCACCGTGGCGCCGTTTGCCGTTGTGTTTTCGTTGTTGATCTTGGCGGCTGCCGCCGTTGGGCCGTTTCCTAACTGGCCCCTGCCGCTTACCCTGGGCCTCTTGCTAACCAAGCTAAGCACGTTTTCCGTCATCTGGTACTTATCGGAGCAGCTACGGCCTCACCAATACTGGCTCTACCTGAACCTGCACATTGCGCCCTGGCAGCTGTGGGCGGGCGTAGTGGTGGCCGATACCCTGCTGTTCAGTGCAGTTGTGCTACTGCTGCAGGCCGTGGCACAATGAGCAGGGCAGCTTCGTATGTTCTGGAGGCTGATGGCATTCAGCTGGCGTTTGGCGAGCGGCGCATTCTCTCTGATGTGTACCTGCGCGTGCAAACCGGACAGGTGGTAGGCCTGTTGGGCCGCAATGGCTGCGGTAAATCCACGCTGCTGCAAACCGTTTTTGGAGGGCGTACCCTGGCAGATGCCTCCGTGCGGGTAAATGGGCAGCGCGTAGTGCCCGCCTACCGGCAGCCGGGCCTGCTGAACTACCTGCCTCAGGTGCCACTGCTACCCGAGCGCCTGACGCTGGCAGAGGCCGCCCGAATGCTTGGGGTGAATGCCGAACAAGCGCTGGCCGGCTTCCCGGGCCTCAGCGCCCAGCTTACTCGCCGCATTGGGGAGCTCTCGGGTGGCACCACCCGGCTGGTGCAGGTGCTGTTGCTGCTGCACGCGAAAACCCAGTTTTCATTGTTTGACGAACCGTTTTCCGGCGTAATGCCCGTACATGTAGAAACGCTGGCCGAGCTGTTCCGGCAGGCTAAAGCGCGCAAGGGCATCCTGCTCACCGACCACCGCTACGCCGAAGTGCTGCCGCTCTGCGACGTGGTGTACCTGCTGCACGGCGGGCGTTTGGAGCAACTCCCACCCGACCCCGTGCCCGCACTCCGCGACCGGGGCTATCTTGCGAGCTGACGCCCAACCCTCGCTCCATGCCCGATACTGCTGCTAGCCTTCCACTGCCTCTTACTGGCTTAAAAGTACTTGAGCTGGCTTCCGTGCTGGCCGGCCCGCAGGTAGGCCAGTTCTTTGCGGAGCTGGGGGCAGAAGTGCTCAAAGTGGAAGCACCAACCGGCGACGTTACTCGCACCTGGCGCACGCCTGCTGAACCCGCCAGTACCACCGTATCAGCGTATTTCTCCTGCGCCAACTGGGGCAAGCACTCAGTAGTGCTGGACCTGACTACGCCGGAGGGCAAAGCCACAATACGGCAGCTCGTAGGCCAGTCGGATATCGTGCTGGCCAGCTACAAGCCCGGCGACGCCGAGAAGCTGGGCGTCGATTACGCGGCGCTATCCGGCCACCATCCTCGCCTTATCTACGGTCACATCACCGGCTACGGCCCCACCGTAAACCGCGCCGGCTACGATGCGGTGCTCCAGGCCGAGGCCGGGTTCATGCACCTGAACACGCTGCCAGGGCAGGAGCCCCTGAAAATGCCGGTAGCCATGGTAGACCTGCTCACGGCCCACCAACTAAAGGAAGGCCTGCTCACGGCCCTATACCAGCGGGAGCGTACTGGCCTAGGGGCCTTAGTGCAAGTGTCGTTGCTGCACAGCGCCCTGGCCTCACTAGCCAACCAGGCCGCCAGCTTCCTCGTGACGGGCCTCGACCCGCAGCCGCTGGGCTCGGGCCACCCCAGTATTGTGCCCTACGGTACCGTGTACGAAGCCGCTGATGGCGTCCGTCTGCTGCTGGCCGTGGGCGCCGACCGCCAGTTCCAACACTTATGCGCAGTGCTAGGCCACCCCGAGTGGGCGCAGGAGGAGCGGTTTCAAACCAACGCCGCCCGCGTAGCTCACCGCCAGGAGTTGGAGCAGCTCCTACGGGCCCGGATTGCGGAAGTAGCCGGTGAAGAGCTACTGCAGAAGCTGGAACAACGCCACGTGCCCGCCGGCGCCGTACGCACAGTAGGGCAGGCGCTGGGCCACCCCTCGGCTCAGGAAATGCTGCTGCCAGCCACGCCCGAGTTCCCGCACCAGGGGTTGCGCACGGTGGCTTTTCGGAGCAACACCTGGCCCGTGGCAGCGCAGTTGCCGGCTCCGCCAGCAGTCGGGAACCAGCCCAAAGAAGTGAGTTAAGCTGAGCTGTATGCACCCAGTACGGGTCAGTTGAAATTGTGGCCTTCCCGATGGCAACCGAAACTCCCGAACGGCTACCTTGCGTAGGTACTAGCACATATCAATACCTCAAAACGGGCTAGAATGGCCCTGAGCTAGAATTTTACCTTAACTGGTGCGCCTCATGTGAGGCGTTCCTCTGTTCTTTTCTGCATGGACGAAACGCCTCAAAATATTGCCTCCAACAACGTGTCTGCTTCTCAGCTAAATGACGGTACGCCCGGTGCACCGGCCATAAACAGCGGCGCAGGTGCGCCCAATACCGATAATACAGCGCCCAACGAGCCCGGCTCACCCGGCGTGATACCCACCGACCGTCTCGACCTGATTTTTGAAGGCCTCAAGCAAAAGTCAACCGCTAAGCAGGCCATTTACCGCAACACGCTCAACACCTTTGACATGCTGCGCCATGTGTCGCAGGAGCTGGTGGTGGAGCTGAGCCGCCGCATTACGCCCGTTGATTCTACGGTGGTAATTGAGTACCGGCCCGTAAACGACATGGAGTTTCACATTCGGTTCTCCGGCGACCTGCTCGTGTTTGTGCTGCACTCCAACATCGTCACCTTCCCTGACGACTACGGTCCCATGCCCACCAAATACGTGGAGGCGGACTTCCGCCGGCGGTTCTTCGGTCACATTATGGCTTATAACTTCACTGCCGATAGTATCAAGTACCAGCGGATGAACGACCCCGGCTACCTGGTAGGCCGGTTGCTCATCAACATTGATAATCACTACTTCCTGGAAGGCGTGCAGCAGCTGGAGCTACCCGATAATGACATGTCGGATAACCCGGTTACACCCGATGGCCTGAAGCTCTTCGTGGAAAGCGCCATGATTGCGGCCGTCAACAACGACCTCATTGCACCGCCACTGGACGATATTCAGAAAATCAGCGTGAAGCAGAAGCTGGAGAACCAGCAAGTCAGCCGCGCCAGCAAAGTAGGCTTCAGCTTCTCCAACGAGCAACGGCACCAGAACATTGATGGCCTAGCGTATTAGGTTTTTGGTGGAAGTGAATAGGTGAATAAGTGATCAGGTAATAAGGGTGCCTAGGCCTGCCGCGTCATTGTCATTGCGAGCGGAGCGAAGCAATCTTTCTTTGTCATATGATGCGCTTTTGCCGCAAGTAATAAAGCCCTTACTTCTACAGCAGAAGTAAGGGCTTTTTATTAGGTCAGCGTTTTGTGCACGGAGAAGGAAGGATTGCTTCGCTCCGCTCGCAATGACAATGATAATGACGCGGCAGGCCTAAACCACCTTTCCCCTCATCACCTCATCACCAACTACCGCCGCGAGTAGCCTACTTTTTCCCTGACTTTATTTAGAACTTCGGAGCCGTAGGCCTGGGCTTTGCGGGCGCCTTCGGCCAGCTTACGGTCTACCTCAGGCAAGTTGTTCATGTAGAAGTTGAACTGCTCGCGCTCCGAGGCAAAGCGCTGCTTAATCACCTCAAATAGGGCCTGCTTGGCGTGGCCGTAGCCGTAGCCACCGTTGAGGTAATTTTGGCGCATGGTTTCCACATCGGTAGGCGAGGCCAGCAGCGAGAACAACTTGAAGGTAGTATCCGTGTCGGGGTTCTTGGGCGCCTCGAGTGGCGTGCTGTCGGAAACGATGCTCTTGATGGTTTTCAGCAGGGCTTTATCGTCAACGAAGATGTCGATAATGTTGCCGTAGCTCTTGCTCATCTTCTGCCCATCTAGGCCAGGGATGGTCATCAGTTCAGCATCTACGCGGGCCTGGGGCAGCACGAAGGTTTCGCCATAGCGGTTGTTGAACGCCGAGGCAATGTCGCGGGTGATTTCCAGGTGCTGAACCTGGTCTTTGCCTACGGGCACTATGTCGGCGTTATACAGCAGAATATCGGCCGCCATGAGCACGGGGTAGGTAAACAGGCCCGCATTCACGTCGGAAAGCCGATCCGACTTATCCTTGAACGAGTGGGCATTGGCCAGCATCGGGTAGGGCGTGAAGCAGGACAGGTACCAGGTCAGCTCCGTCACCTGCGGCACATCCGACTGCCGGTAGAACATATTCTTCTCGGTATCGAACCCGCAGGCCAGCCACGAAGCCGCTACCGCGTACGTATTCTGCCGTAGCAACTCCGCGTCGCGCACCGTAGTGAGGGAGTGCATATCAGCAATGAACAGCAACGACTCGTTGGTGCTGCTTTTCGACAGCTCAATGGCCGGAAGAATGGCGCCGAGCAGGTTACCCAGGTGGGGGCGGCCAGTGCTCTGAATGCCGGTAAGAATGCGGGACATCAGGGTAGTGTTTATGGGTTGCTCTGACCACCCTCCATGGGGTAATTCAGAAAGGGTTCGTGTGTATTGAAAGCGTGAATAAACGTCTCCAGATTATAAATCGTAATTTTTTTGGCCGCTAACAGCTTTACCAGATCGGGGCGGCCGGCAACATAGAAGGCTACTGCCTCCCTGAATTTTTTGCCTGATCCATCTAGCACACTATAAGGAATTTCGATAGGAGTAGCTTCCCCGACGCGGTGAAGTAGATACAAATCAGGACGGCTAGAAGGGCCCAGGCTCGGTGCCCCATTGATGCCAACATAGCCACCGGTAGGGGCATACTCGTAGCGGAGTAATGACAACGCGCCACTATCCAGCAACTGCACAAAGTCATCAGCAGCTTGGCGGGTTGAAAAGTTAGTTTGGATAGTAAAACCACTGGCCTTTATATAACGAGCCATGCCAATGCGGTAAGAATGAACCTCAGCCCACGGGTAGGCTACAGTTTTTTCCTGTTCTGCTTTAACCCTGAGGTTCTTATTCCTGGCTCTGATCAAGCCTGCGTGCCGAACCGCAATATCCTTTTCAAGGACGTAAGAGCCAGCCTGGAAGTCAGATTCAGATTGTGCCACAACAGCGTGTGAAACCAACAAGCTGCAAAACAACGGGTAAAATAGCCGCATATACGATTTAGGATATAGTATAGCTAAAATTAGACACTCACATCGGCTGCGGCTTCCTGCTGCAACTCTACCGTTTCCTCCTGGCCCAAATAACGGTCAATGAGGTAATGAGCCAGGTACAGCACGGGCGTGAGGAGAATAGCCGCCGCGAATTTATACCAGTAATTGGTGTTAGCCACACTTATGACCTGATCCAGCGACCAGTTTCCGAAGAGGTAAAAAGCAACGTACAGCACCACAAACGAATCAACGAGCTGGGAGAGGAGCGTGGAGCCCGTGGCGCGCAGCCACACGTAGCGGCCCTTGGTAGCGCGGCGCAGCAGTTGAAAAACCGTGGCATCTAGCACCTGCCCGATCCCGAAGGCTGTGATAGAACCGGCAATAATGCCTAAGCCCTGCCTGAAGATGCTCTGGTAGGCATAATCGATGTTGAAGGGCCGGCCGGCATCGTCGGTCTTATTTACATCGAGCCAAAATGCTGCTGGCGGGAGCTTGGTAGTAGCGTAAATCACCAGGAAGGCAAACAGAATGAGGCCTACGGTGAGGTAGCTTATGCGCAGCACACCCTCCTTACCGAAGTATTCATTGATGATGTCCGTCGTCACGAAGACTACCGGCCAGATAAGCACCCCCGCCGTAAGGTTATCGGGGCGGCCAATAAGGGGTTCCAGGGAGAAAATCTTTACCCCAATGATTTCTGCCAGCAGAGCATTCACAATGAAAATGCCGCTAAGAACGAGGTAGAGCTGCTGTTTTTTGTGGGTAAACGAATTAGGCATGCGCGCAAGAAAGAGGGGAAGGAGGATCAAAGCCAGCGAAAGACGCTATCAGGGTAGCTAGGCCTGTGCCCGAAAGTAAGTCAGCCAAGAACTGCTAAAGCGCCGATTCGTTTAGGCCGTTTGGACAGGTAGAGCAAACTGCCCTAAATCAGCACGTCATTCCGAGCTGTGCGAAGAATCTCGCGTGCTGAAGTAGGATAACTATCACAACCTCAGCACGCGAGATTCTTCGCACAGCTCGGAATGACCGTTTTTCTTTCCTGTCCCCATGGCTTAGTCCCGGAAGCTTACTCCGCCAGCTGAATAGTGAGGCCTTCAATAGCTAGCTCCGTCCACTCAAACATAGTTTTGGCCTCGGTCAGCAAGGGTTGCAGGTCGCGGTAACGGGAAGAGAAGTGCCCGATCAGCAGGCGGTGTACTTCAGCCCGCCGCGCCAATAGGCCTGCCTGCCGCGCCGTGGAGTGGTGCGTAGTGTGGGCCCGCTCGCGCAGGTCGTCCATGAAGGTGGCTTCGTGGTAGAGCAGGTCTACGCCGCGAACCAGCTCAGCCAGGCTTTCAGTGTAAAGCGTATCGGAGCAGTAGGCGTAGCTGCGGGCCCGCTTGGGCTGGGCCGTAACGGCCGCATTGCTTACCAGTAGCTCGCCGTTTTCGTCAAGCACATCTTCGCCCATGGTGAGGGCAGTGAGCTGGGTAGGGGTAAGGCCCGTCGGGAGCAAATCGGGCAGCAGGCGGCGGCGCTTATCTTTTTCCCGAAACAGGTAGCCACAGCACGGAATGCGGTGGCGCATGGGCAGCGAGTGCACCGTGACGTACTTATCCTCAAAAATCAGGGCGTGCTCCGTGGTTTCAACTGGCGTAAACTCCAGCTCAAAGTTGAGGTGGGTAGATGAGTGACGAAACTGCGTGGTAAGCACCTCATCAAGCCCGGCGGGGCCAAACAACCGCAGGGGCTCGGTGCGGCCGTTGAGGTGCATAGTGCCCAGCAGCCCGAACAAGCCAAAAAAATGGTCGCCGTGGAGGTGGCTGATGAAGATGGTGTGGATGCGCTGGTGACGGATTTTCTGCTCCATCAGGCGCCGCTGGGTGTCCTCGCCGCAGTCGATCAGGTAGTGGGTGTTGCCTACCGTCAGGACCTGGGCCGTGTGGTGGCGGTCCATGAACGGTGTGGCCGAAGCACTCCCCAGAATTTTCAGCTCAAAATCCAAAGTGGCAAGAAGCAGGCGGCCTGGGCCACCCACGTACGTTAAGATGAAAAGAAGTAGGCCCACCTGGCCCCGGGACCGGCCTAGGCCTATAAAGAAAAAGCTGTTGGCCGGTAGCCGTCAGCAAAAGACTAACAGCTAACAGCCAACAGCTTCACAGCTTTCTGAGCAGCTATTCTTTGCTGGTCAGGTCGCGCTCAATGGCGTGCAGGAAAATACGATCAATGCCTTCTTCTACAGTTGGCAGAATGTGCAGCACCGACTCCAGCTTGGAAATGGTGATGAGCTTCATCACGTGGTCTTGCAGGCCGGTTAGTACCAGCAGGCCACCAGTAGAGTTGCACAAACGGTTCGCAATCAGAATAGAGCTGAGTCCCGACGAATCCGTGTACTTCACATTGCTTAAGTCGAGGATCAGGTTGTTGATGCCCTCGGCATTTAACTTCACGAATTCCGACTTTAGATCGGGCGCGACGGTAGTGTCGAGCTTCTTTTCGTCAATCGTGATAATCGTGTAGGTTTCTTTTTTATCTATGGAGTACTTCATACCGGCGGTCGTTCGGTGTTTATGGGAGTTGCGAAGGTAACAAAAAAACTTTTGTGCGCTGAAGAGTCGTTAGTGGACAAAAGAGAGAAATAAAAGCTGCATCAGCGGCTAATTTTTCTGAGAATAAGCGAAAGTAAAAGTACTCCAGGTGCTCTGCCAATCGGCCTGTTGATGAGCAGGAGCCGCGCTCATCTGAACAGTACTAACTAGATATTCTCCGGGAGTCTGTAATCGAAACAGCACACGCCCGTTTTGGTTACTGCGAAGTTTGAGCGGCGGCCGAATTGCAAAGTTGCCTCGCTGCCAAACCTGCACTAACTGACCCGCCATGGGCCGGCCAGCCGCTAATATCCGCAAGGTAATAGACATTCCCGATTTGAGAAGCGTCGGGTTCTGTTCGGGAAGTATTTCTACCGGTAAGCCCAGTGGGCGGCCCCAGGCCCGGGCGGTATCCTGCGGCAGTGGCGTACCCACCTGCACCAAAGTTGTGGCGCACCGCTGGTAAGCCTCCCGGCCGGGTTTCTCAGCTTCTCCGCGCTGCTTGCGTAGCGCTATAATGTGGCCCAGGCCACTTTCCTGTAAATACGTGGTGAAGTCCGCCGCGCTTAACTGCAGGAAAGCCTGGTTGGTAGTGAGGGCTACGAGGTGGGTGCCCGGCTGCGTGAACGTGAGGGTGGTACGCAAGCTGTCCGCTGCTGTAGCAGTGGCCGTAACATCTTCTAGGCCAGTAGGTGACAGGTGAAGCAGCTGTGTAATGCGGCTGGCCTTGCCCGCCCAGCGCTTGCCCTGAAAATGCGCGCCCGTGAAAACCCGCACGTGCAGCGCCGTGCCGGGCTCAATTTTAAACCGGGCCGGCTCCAGCCAAAACTCTTGCGCAGCCGCAGCGCCCGCTAGCAAGAGCAATGGCGCAAAGAGCAGGCAAGACGGAAGACGCATGCCACGAAGAAATTCCCGGTTCATTAAGAGAGCATGAAGAGGCGTCGGTCAGCTAAGCTAGGTATACTCTGGTTGTTGATTACTCACTGGCACGTCAGCCTGACGCAGGAAAGATCTTCCCCCGTCAGCACCACGAGGCGCTAGGCCAGTTGGTACCGCGTGAGAAGATCCTTCACAAGCGCAGGCTGACGTGCCAGGGCGTGGGCTGCTAATTAGTAGCGCTCCAGAGCCAGGGCGTAGGCGCGGTCATAATACACGCGCAGGTTCTTCCAGTCGAAGAGCTCTGAGGAGCTTTCCACGTTATTGCGCTGCATGATCCGTTCGCGGCGGTTGAGCTGCACAAACTGCCAGAGCATCTCCGTCAGCTCCTCCGCCGACTCCTCGAAGCTCTTCTCTTGGCGGTGTACCACAAAAATGCCTTTATCCTCGTGGTTGGCTACATTTTGCAGTACATAGTCGCCGAAGCCGGACAGGTCGCTGGTGATGGCCGGCACCCCGCGGGCAGCGCACTCCAGCGGAGTGTAGCCCCAGGGCTCGTAATAGCTCGGGAAAATACCCAGGTGGCAGCCGCGCACAAACTGCCCATACTCCATACCGAACAGCGGCGAAGTGGGCGACACGAAGTCGGGGTGATACACAATCTTCACGCGGTCGTGCTGGTTATTCACCAGGTTAGCCCGGCGCACAAAGTCCAGAATGTCGTCGTTAGCGTCGTCTACCAGGTTATGGGTAATGACTGGGGGCAGGCTGGTGGTTTTCCAGCTTTGCAGGGTGCGGCGGTAACGCAGCTTCCAGTAGTCGTCTACCATGCTGCTCAGGTCGGGCAGGCGGTGGTCGGTGCTGGCGGCGGCAGCGTAGAACAGCCGCTCGCCTACTTGCTGCTGAATGGCCTCTACGGTGGCTTGCACTTCATCTAACACCGCCCGGCTTTGCAGCACTTGGGGGTTAATGCTGTGGAAGGGGCGCTTGGTGATAAAGAACATTACCACGTTGCCCTGTAGGCCACTTTGCTGGAGGCGGTAGTTTAAGCGGGCCAGGGCTTCCAGTGTCAGGTCGAAGCCCTTATTATGGTACTCGTAGCGCCCACTCGTGAACAGGTACAGCGTATTATCCAGATCAAAGGAGTAGCTCTGGAAAAAGTGCGCCATTACAAACTCGTGGATCTTTGACTTGTACTGCTGGTGCAGGTTCTGGAACTCATGCAGGGCCACAAACCGCTCAATGTTCAGGCCGTTAGGCAGCACCGCGTCGGGTATGCGGTCGAGCAGGTAGATGCACTCGCGCACCGTCAGCTCGCTTACCGTGGTGAACACGTGTGAGCCATGCGCGGCGGCGCGCTCAATGGTTACGGCCGTTTCAATGTTAAAGTGCCGCGCTTCGGCTGCCCAATCCACCTGCATGAGGTGGTCGTAGAAATTGGGGTCGTTCATGGCCAAGTAGCGGCCCAGCAGGGTGGCGTGCGTGGTAAACACCAGGTGCACGGGCACCTGCTCGCGGCGCAGGTCAGGAATGGCTACGCCCGTCATCCACTCATGGAAGTGCGCCAGCACCCGCTGAGGCGGAACTACCTGGGCGGTCAGAATCTGGAGGAAGATTTTTGCCAGGTAGCCAAATGCTTCTACCTGGTGCAGCAGGTCGTCGTTGTCGGGGGTAGGAATGCCGTGGTGGTGCCAGAGGTCATACTTGATCTGACCCAGCCGGTTGTAGGCTTGGTAGGGGTTGATAAGCACCACGCGAGGGCGGCCCGTCACGAGCCAGATACCTAGTTGCACATCGTAGCCATGCCGGCGCATTTCCCGCACGGCGTCAGCAAACGGGTCGGTGAGGGTGGCGAGTTGATAGTCGTCGTAGGGCTCAAACTCCCCCTGGGCCTGGTGGGCGAAATAGGGGCCCAGCAAACAGTAGCGCTCATCCCATACCTGCACGGTAGCCGGTACTTTACTGCGGATAACGGTATAAATGCCCCCTACCTGATTGCAGACTTCCCAGGCCACTTCAACGAGCAGGGCATCGGGTGCAATAGGTTCGGGCGAGGAAAGCGGAACTTGCATGAAGGTGTAGTTCGGTGGGAGTGATGGCAAGATAGATGGCTAAGCGGAGTTTCAAAGGGAAAAAACCGGGCTTTTTCTGCTCTAGCCTCAAAAGGGGCCAGCCATATAGCCTACGCAAGCTTTCCCATCGGAGTCGAAAAGCTAAGTGCTACCCCCGGTGGTACGCCCTCAATAATGCAACGTTTGCCGCCTACTGCTCTGGGGGTTAACCCGCGTGCCCAAGCCTGCTATCAACACCGGAACTAACTTGCCCGGAGCAGAAAACGGGGCCTCATTTACCGGCTCAGTTAACCCGCAAATGCTGCAACGCTTGCAGCCGGACGTAGCCCGGATATCACCCGGCCCCTGGCCAAAGCAGGGAGCTATGCAACGCGTTACGCCCACTTACGGAGTACTCTCCTCCTAAATAGGCCCTTGCAATTGCACTGTCCGTTGCAGGGGGGCTAGTGAGGTACCGGTCAAATACGCATTTATCCGCAACGGAAGCGTTGTATGAAAGCCCGATCTTATAAAAGGTGCTAAACAAAAATCAGCCCTGGGTGTGGGTAGCTCCGCAACGCTTGCGGAGCTACCCACACCCAGGGCTGATACTACGGTGCTCTTTGTGAGAGTGGCCTAGGTTGCTTAGCTGGGCTCCTGTGAAATAATCAGGACCGAGTATGGAGCTAATCCGAAAGAACCGTGGAAAGTACAGCCGTCGTATTCCCCGTCTTCGGCCTGAGTATCCATGCTCTCAAAGTTGCCGAACTCAGTATCATACCCCTCCCAGTCGGAGTTGAAGCGTACGCGCCAGTGGCCGCCGCTGGGCAGGCCAATGGTGTAGGCCTCGTGGGCCCGATCAGCGAAGTTAGCCAGGATGATGGTGGTGTCGCCGGGGCCACCCTCGCCATCGGCCCAGCGGCGGTAGGCCAGTACCTTTTCGTCGTGGTTGACGTGGAATACTTCCGTGTGCTGACCTAGCAGGCCACGGGTGTGGCCGGCAATGTTGCGGCGCAGTTGAATCAGGTCGCGGTAGAGGTGTACCAGGCCGGCGTGTTCCTCGGCGCGGCTCCAGTCCAGGGGCAGATCGTCGGAGAAGTGGCCGTCGGCCAGCATGGTCTGGCCCTGAAAAATCATTGGGATGCCCGGAGCCGTGAATACCAGCGCGGCACCCAGCGTTGAGCGTTTCTTCGGGAACCAGGAGGCCGCGTTGCCAGGCATGATTTCCTCCGTTACGCGCGCTTTACCGTTAGCCACCTCATCATGCGACTCCGTGTAAATCACGCGCTGGAAGGCGTCGCCATTATAAGTATGGCCAATAATGGAGGCTACCGCCTCCAGGTTGCGGTCGGCATCCTCGGGTGTTATTAGGGCATCGCGCACAATGTTTACAAAGGCGGCGTCCCACTGCGAGGCAAAGCCCTGTCCGCCAGCAGCCGTAGGCCGGGTGATGTATTCGTTACCCTGCAGGTCCTCGGCAATGGTAATTTTCCAGGGCATCTTCTCCTGAATTTCCTCATTAATCCACTTCATCAGGCTCCAGCCCTCAGGCAGGTCGCGGGAAGGGTCACTGGAGCCATCCACGTTCCGAATGTGGGAAATTGAGTCGCAACGCAGGCCATCTACGCGGTAGTCTTCCAGCCACATCAGGGCGTTGTCGCGGATGTAGCGGCGCACCTCGTCGCGGCCATAGTCGGGGCGGTTATGGCCCCAGGGCGTTTCGGCGCGCCAATCGTTGTAGAAGTAAATGCCGCCGCCCTCGTTTTCCTGCCAGCCATCAAACTGCCACAGGTCCAGGTCGCCGGGTCCGAAGTGGTTGTACACCACATCCAGAATAACCGCTATGCCGTGGCGGTGGGCCTGTTTCACCAGCTCTTTAAAGGCCTGAGGCCCGCCATAATCAGTTTCCAGGGCAAAGGGATGGGCCGGGTTGTAGCCCCAGCTACGCCCGCCCGGAAACTCCGTGGGCGGCATAATTTCAATGGCGTTGATACCCAGGTCGCGCAGGAAGTCGAGCCGAGCCACCACATCAAGGAAGGTGCCGGGCTTTTCGGGGTCGGGGGCGTTAAAAGTGCCCACGTGCAACTCATAAATTACCAGCTCATTCCAGGCCGGCATCTCAAAGTGGTCGTCTTCCCAGTTAAAGCTATGGTCGGGCACCACGGAGTTGCCAGCCGAGTGCGTAACCTGGCGGGCGTAGGGGTCGTTGCGGGTTAGCTCGCCGGTGGGTGTTTTCAGCCAGAACTTATATTCAGTGCCCGGCAGCAGCGCCGGAAAGTCGGCGGCCCAGTAGCCATCGGTTTCGTGCTGGAGTGGGTGTTGGGAGGTATCCCACTTGTTAAAGGGGCCTACCAAAGAAACCGCCGTAGCCGCCGGGGCCCACACCCTGAAGGTGGTGCCGTTTGCGTGAGGAATGGCCCCCATGCCAGGTTGCAAGTCAGTGGAGGTAAGAGGTATAGGTGTGGGAGCAGAGTCGATGACGGACATGTTTGTGTAAGAGAAGCAGTGCTGAAGTTCAACAGTATGTCCTCATACTGATTCGCCCGGAATTGGGTTGTAGGCCGGAGAATAATTACCTGATGAGGAATGGCTTAGTGCCTAAGTTGTACTTCTGAGAAAATATCCGGTGCTTGGTGCATGCATGATCCTGCTTCGGCCAAATTTTCTGTGTTGTATCACAAGCGCCGGGCCCGGGTAGAGCGGGCTAAAGGCCTTTCTCATCTGGTGCCGGCCTTTGTACTGATTGGCGGCGTACTTGGGGTGCTGGTGGGGGAAGAGCCCTTTACGCTGCTGGTAGGCGTGGAGCTGCTGGTGGGGGTGGCCTATGTGGGGCTGCTGGTGCGGGAGCAGGTGCATCTGAAGCGGCATCCGGCGCATCATGAGCGCGTAGCGTGGCTGGAGCTGGCCGCCGCGGGTATTCTGGCCCTGGAGGGGTACCACATCTGGCACCGGCACCATGAGAAAGCGCTCCTTACTGGGCGGCACCAAGTACATGTGCTGCCGTGGCTATATGCGCTACTGGCCGTGTGGTACACGGCAATGGCCTTTGGTATGGCCCGCATGTATGAGCGCCGCCACTTGCATCTGCACGCTGAAGGGTTTAGCGGCCGGTTGCACCCATTTAAGCGGCGCTTTGCTTTTACCTGGAATGAGGTGGTGCGCGTGGAGCCCGTAGGAGAGGCCGATGTTTGCGTGCATCATGCCGATGGGCGGCAGCAGCACCTGTCCTTTGCGGCCCTGCAAGATGGGCCTGCCCACCGTAACCGGCTGCTGGAGCATGCCGCTCAGCAAGGCCAAGGGGGCCACCTGGGCCGCTGACAAAAACGAGTGGGTACTTTTGCAGCTTGCCAGGCCACTTTTTAGCGGGTATGCAACCTCCGGGAGCTGGCAGCTGTTCTCCTTTTTTAACCCACTATTTTACCTTCGTGCCCCGTCCCAAACCCGTCATCTACGGCCTGTATTCCTGGACCCCCGACTACGGCCTGAGTTATATTCACCCGGCTAACCGCCGCACTTTTGAGTGGCTAGAACCCGTGGGAAAAGTCTTCGAGAAAATTGATGAAACCGAGGATTGGATATTGCTGCGCTATGATGAGCAGCAGTTTAAAGTTAGCGGCGAACTGTTCAAAGAGCTCTACACTAAGCCACCCTTCAGCTTCGGCGATTTGGTGCAGGAAGCTAGCCCCGAGCCCGGCCGCTCTGCTCACCAAGGCCTGATATCCGATGTGTACTGGGATGAAGCCGCCGACAAGGCGCGCTTTCAGATTGTGGAGAAAAAACGTAAGGTGAAGCGCGTTTTTGAGGCCGAGGAACTGCGCTTTGCCTAAGCCCTAATGGGCAGCCGTGTGAAGCTGAACAGGAGGAACTTTTGTATCTTTCCGGCAATCCGACAATTTAAGGTGGTTATCTTACAAGTCGGGGCCGGGCTGCTACAAAAGCTGCCCTGTACTTAGCAGCTCTGGCAGACAATGAACATGCGCGATGTACTTCCCTTGCGTAGCTACCGCGGGCATCAGGCTGAGGAGGTATTTTTCCTGAATCCCGAGGGAGAATTTACTTTTCTCAGTGAAACGCTGGCTGAGCTGCTAGGCCACTCAAGGCAGGGCCTGCACGGCAAGCCGTTAGCTGATTGGCTGGCGCCCGAAGAGCACGATACCCCGGCACTTGTGCTCCGGCACGCCCGGCAGGGTGAGGTGCTTACCAGTGAGGTAAAGGCGAGGTGCCAAGGTGGAGAGGCCCAGCTGCTCTTGCTCACTACTATGCCTGTGCTGCACCACGGCACTCTTACGGGTATAGTGGGCATAGCCAAGCCATTTGCTGAAGCGGCATCTCACGGAGAGCTGACCGGGGCACAGCAACAGCTGGCAGTTATTTTCCGAACCGTAGCAGATGTGGTGTTCGTGCTTCAGGCAGAGCCCGAAGAGCAGTACCGGTTCACGTTCGTAAACCGCGCTTTTGAGGCCACAACGGGGCTACCTGCTCAGCAGGTGGTAGGCCAGTCTGTGCAAGCCATCATACCCGAGCCATCCTTGAGCTTGGTGAAGCAACACTACCGGCAGGCCATAGAAACCAGGCAGCGGGTTACCTGGATAGAAGTAACAGACTACCCCACGGGCCAGAAAGTAGGGGAGGTTTCCGTAACACCCGTGTACGACGAGCTCACCCAGTGCTGGCAACTGGTGGGCAACGTACATGATTTAACGCCCCAAAAGCGCGTAGAGGAAGAGCTGCGGGTAAGCAATGAGCGGTTTGCGTACGCGCTCAAGGCCACCACCGATGCCCTCTACGATTGGAACCTGAACACCGATACTGTGGTGTGGGGTGAAGGATTCGACAAGCTGTTTGGCTACATGTCTGCTGGCAGCCCACCCACGTTTGAGCAGTGGGTTGAGCGCCTGCACCCCGAGGATGCCGCACTTACGCTGGAGGGCCTGCGCCGGGCCACCTCGCCAGGAGATGAGAGCACCTGGCAGCAGGAATACCGGTTTCAGCGCGCAAATGGTACCTGGGCTAACGTGTTTGACCGAGGGTGCATTATCCGCAACGAGCAGGGGCAGACGGTGCGCATGATTGGGGCCATGCAGGATATTACCACGCGCAAAGAAGCTGAGTTGCGGCAGCAGCAGATGACGCAGGAGCTGTTCTTGCAGAATACCAATCTGCAGCAATTCACGTATATCGTGTCGCATAATCTGCGCGCGCCGTTGGCCAATGCGCGGGGTTTCGTGAACCTGCTGCCCCGCCTTGACAAGGCCACCGCCACCTATGATACTGCGCTGCAACACCTGCAAACCAGCCTTGAGCAGTTAGATGCCGTTATCACCGATGTTACTACCATCCTCTCCATTCGGGACAAAGCGGAGGTAGAGCGGCCTAAGCAAGTGCCCCTGGCCGCCGTGTGCCAGCAAGTACTAGCGGCACTAAACCAGGCCCTGCAAGAATGTGGGGGTACGGTAGAGTTACTTATTGCGGATGAGCTGCAGGTAACCGGGCACCGGGCCTACTACTACAGTATTTTCTTCAACCTGCTGGCCAATGCCATTAAATACCGCAGCGACAAACGCCCCTTGCAGGTAACAATTGTTGCTACCCCATCTGAGGGCTCAGGCGTGCGCGTAACCGTAACCGACAACGGAATGGGCTTTGATACTGAGAAGGCTGGTGATGAAGTGTTTAAGCTTTACCGGCGCTTCCACTCAAGCCCAATGGGGCGAGGCGTGGGTTTATTCCTGGTGAAGTCGCAGGCTGAAGCCATGGGAGGACAGGTAACCGTAACGAGTAAGATAGAGGAGGGCACGTGCTTTACGTTGGTGCTTAACTAATGGTATGATGAAGACCTATCTAATTGACGACGATAATCTGGGAAATTATCTAACGGAGAGCATGCTACGAGTAGAAGGTTTTTCAACTCATATCTCTACGTTTGACTCGGCGGCAGTGGCCTTGCAGGAACTACTCCAGCAGCAGGAAGCGGAATTGCCACAGGTTATTTTTCTGGACCTGAACATGCCCGAAATGAATGGCTGGCAATTTCTGGATGCGCTTAAGCCACACGCCGATAAGCTGCAGGCCTGCCACATTTTCGTGCTTACTTCTTCGTTGGCCTTATCCGATATGGAGAAAGCTAAAAGCTACGACCTGGTAGCCGGCCTGATTCATAAGCCGCTTGATAGTGAAGAAGTGCAAGCAATAAGAGCCCAACTGCAAGACGAGCAGTAGGAGCTGCCGCCGCATGCTCTCAGGCTTAGTGGCCACCCACGGCAATGCCTACGCGCAGCAACAGTGGCCTAGGCAGGAAGGGAGCCGTCTGGCGCTCCTGCCCGTTTAGCTGCACCAGCACCTCGGGTGAGGTTAGCGGCACGCGGGCTGTACTTCGGCTCAGGAAAAACCCTTGTTTTTCCTCCAGAAGCAGTTCACTGTGGGTGGCTAATGGCACGCAGTAGCTAGCCTCCGCAAACAGGTAAAGAGTGGATGCAAGCTTCACTTCCAGGCCCAGCTGGGGAGCCAGCCCCTTCGTGATGGACTGCAACCCCACGGCCACCCGGTTGGCGTTGAGTGGGGTACCGCGCACACGCAGGTCGGCATCGGGGTTGCTGAAGCGGCCCAGGCGCTGCCGAAGTACTGTGCGGCTGTATTCGAGGCCCATGCGCACGTACACTGGGCGGCGGCGCTGCGAAAGATTGTGCAGATAGCGCAGGCCCGCCCCCTGTAGGCCACCCTGCAGCGCCCCCCTGATGCTGCCCGCTCCGTAGTGCAGCTGCCAGCGCGGGTTAAGCCAGAATAAGTAGTCGAAGCGAGGAGCCACGCTCACCCGGCGAGACCCTAGCTGGGTGCTACTCCTGGCCGCAAAGGCGGAGCCGGCCGGTGCGTAGGCCACATCCAGCTGCCCACCCGACACCTGCAGCGGTACCACAGCCAGGCTGGAAGAATAGCTGAAGCGCTCCAGAAAGCTTCTGCGGCGAGGGAGTGAAACGGGCAAAGAAGCCGGGGCGGGCACTACGGTATCTGGAGCGGCGGGCCGGGCGGCGGCAGTAGAGTCAGAAAACAACTGCTCAGCCTTGCGCTGGCGCTCCTCATCCAGAAGCTGCTGCTCTACCTGCCGGGGCAGCACCAACGTGGTGAAGTTCTGCCAGAAGGTAGAGTCGTAGGCCACTGAGTTGCGCAGAAACACATCCTCCGGCCGAAAGCGGTCGGCGTAGGCGGGCCGGCGGCCTTTGGCCGTGTCAATGGCTGTGGTAATAAACTCGCTGGTGTGCTGGTACTCGCGGCCTGGCTGCTGGTTTACGGCTTGGTCCCATACGCGCTTGAGGTACCAGCGGCCCGCGTAGCGCTGGTAGCTAACCTGGCGGCTGCGGCGGCTGTAAGCGTAGTCACCCATGGCGGCAAAACCGGCCTGGTAGCGCTGCACGCCACCGGGTGTCAGGCTGAAGTCGGCCCCAGAAAAGCGTAAGAATCGAGGTCAATGAACATCCGCCCCTGGTAATTGGCTTTGCCAGAGCGAGGCTTGAAGGAGATGACGTACACTGGCCTACCGTTGTAAGTCGTCACATCAGCAATCTGGTAGTCGTACTCAGCGTAATGGGCTTTGCTGATGAAATCGGCGCGGTTATACACAAAATCGAAGCGGTGCGGGATAAGGGGGCCGGCCTGCCAGTTAAGCTGAGTGCGGCTGGTGTCGCGGGCCTCATACTTGCGGGTTTGCACCAGTTGCACGTCGCCGCCGGTGGGGTGGGCGGTGCGGTATGATTCTTTGCGCACCTGCAGTACCCCCTCGGCCAAGTACAGGTAGCGGCCCTCCGGCACGTTGCTCGACTCGCGGTAGAAGCCCGTGAGCTGCACGGGGCGCGTGGCAAAGTTGCGCGGAATGCGCGCCACCGCGGCCCGCACAATGCCCAGCGCCGAGCCCGAAACCGTGACGTTGGCCAGCTGCGTGGGTGCAGGCTCCAGCAGAATCTGTACTTCCTGCCCAGGGGGCACAGGCAACGGGAGCGTGGCCCGGCGGTACCCAATAAAGTTGATTTCCAGGGCCTGCGGCTGGTACTCAGCGGGTATGCTAAGCGAGAAACGTCCTTCCTCGTTGGCGCTCGTACCAAGCTGGTTACCCACAATTCCAATCAAAGCATACGGTACTGGCCTACGCGTTTGGGCATCAAGCACGCGCCCTTTCACCGTGCTCAGTTGCTGGGCGTGGGCGGCAATAGTAAGCAGCGCAAGCAACCCCAGAAACAAAAAACGCAACATAGGCGCAAAAGAAAGTGAAAGCAGCGGGCCCCACCAGGTAGCAGTAAGGGGTGTCTTGCTTTACGTTAACTCCAAGGGTGGTGTTAGGTGCAGCGGCGGTGGTTAAAGGCATGAGACTGTCAAAATCGTGCACCTAGGGACCAAATCCGCTGATTCGCCAGTAATCACTCGATTACTGCCTATGACTACTCGCCGAAGCAGCGGGCGAATACAGTACTAACGATGAATAGCTTGAGCAAAGCCTACAAAATTTCGGTTTTAGCAACCGAAGTCGGCTGGTTGTAGTACCAGATAAGCAGGCCCATTGGGCGGGTGCCGATTAGTTAGGAGCGTAGGAACGAGCAAAACCAAATCAAACAATAAAGAGGCGGTGACTAGCTCCCCGCTCCAAAAGCTATGCGCCCGACTGTGCAGGCCTGTGCTATAAACCACAGCATTACGCTATCATGCAAGAAGAAAAAAACGTTAGCCGGCGGAAGGTAATCGTTGGGATAGGAGCAGGTTTGGCGGCCGCAGCCGTGGCCCCTGGTTTAGCCGTTGAAACTGCTGCCGAGCCAATGGCCGCGGCCCCCGCTTTACAGGACCCCACCACCAAGTATCCGCAGCCACCCTTTAAGCGGCAGTCGCAGCCTTGGCCGGGCTTGGCCAGCCAAATGGAGCCGCGCCCCGACCATGGCGAGAAGAGCTACAAGGGCTCGGGGCGTTTGCAGGGTCGCAAAGCCCTCATTACCGGTGGCGACTCCGGCATGGGCCGGGCCGCGGCCATTGCGTATGCCCGCGAGGGGGCTGATGTAGCCATCAATTACCTGCCCGCTGAGGAGGCTGATGCCAAAGAGGTTATTGCGTTGATCAAGGCCGAAGGGCGCAAAGCAATTGCCATTCCCGGCGACCTGCGCGACGAGGCTTTCTGCAAACGCCTGGTAGCAGATGCCGTGCGCCAGCTTGGGGGGCTCGATATTCTGGTTAGCAATGCGGCCCGCCAGCAGCAGCACCAATCCATCATGGACCTATCCAGCGAAGATTTTGACGCGACGATGAAAACCAACATCTACGCGCCGTTCTGGATTATTAAGGCCGCCTTGCCTCACCTGCAGCCCGGCTCCGTGATTATTGGCACCACCTCAGAGCAGGCCACTGACCCCTCCGCTGACTTGTACGACTACGCTCAAACCAAAGCCGCCACTACCAACTACGTACGGTCGTTGGCGAAGCAGCTTGGGCCAAAAGGCATTCGGGTAAATGGGGTAGCCCCCGGCCCCATCTGGACGCCCCTGCAGGTAAGTGGGGGCGCCACTCAGGAAAAGCTGCAGAAATTTGGCGGCGACACTCCGCTGGGTCGGCCGGGGCAACCCGCTGAGCTGGCCTCAATTTACGTGCAGCTAGCTGACCCCGGTGCCAGTTACGCCACCGGCCAGGTGTACGGGGCTGCCGGCGGGGCAGGGCAGCCATAATACATCGTGCTGCTAGTTATGTGAGTGAGAGCCAGCAACGGCGTAGCCCAAAGCTGCCCTGTTGCTGGCTCTTCGCATAAAATAACACAGCAGTCAGGCCCGTGTAGGCTGTAGGCCACCCGATAGTGGGCATACTTAAGGCGCACAGGCCTGGAAACCAAGCGTGCGGCCTTACGCGTTATAGTAACGCCTGGCTACGTTCCAGCCGCCTGCTAACGGAACCACCACATATACCCGAAAGCCTTCGGCCGTACTGCCGCTGTAAGAGAGGCCCCCGAGCGCCTCTGCCCGCGCCGCAATGGTACGTAGCCCATGATCTGTCCGGCGGCCGTTTTGCGGCGCCTGCCCGCCGCTGTTATCCCGTACCTCCAGGGCCAGCTGCGGGGGAGTACCCGGTACTATTTGTACACTTACTGTTACAGCCGTGGCCTCCGCCGCGTGGTGTAGCACGTTACGTAAGCTCTCCTTGTAGATCAAGTACAGGTTGCGGCGCAGCAGGGAGGCAAGGGGCTGAGTGAGCTGCGAAGCAGGAAAGGCAAACGAAACGGCTAGGCCAGCCGGGGCCAGCACCTCCTGTGCGTAATCACGGAGGCGGTCGAGCAGGTCAGCTAGCTGATCCTTCTTCGTATCGAGGCTCCACACAACATCATTGAGCTGACGAATAGCAGAGCGGCTGGATTCGGATATCTGGTCTAGTTGTCGGCGCTGAGCTTCTCCATCGGCCAGGCCTTCCTGCAAGAGGCTACTCTGCTCGGAAATCTGGTGAAGCAGCGTCCCGACATCATTGTGCAGGTCGGCGGCCAGGCGGGCACGGAGCTCTTTCTCGCGGGTGGCCTGCTGGCGGCGGTACTGCCATATCCCTAGGCCGCTTACTAGGGTTATTAGCAGCGTGATGCCACCCCAGATTATAGTTTGATGCTGCTGGCGTAAGTGGGCCAGTTGCTGCTGCTGCGCCAGCTCGCGGCGCTGGCTCTGCTCACGCTCCTGGCCCGCCCGAAACTGCAGGGCCGCCGCCAGGCGCCGCGTAGCATTGCCTGTGAGGCTATCAGTATAGGCGCTGGCCAGCTGCTGGTAGCGGTAGGCTTCGGCAAATTGTTTTTGCTGGGCGGTAGCTTGGGCCAGTACTTGCGCGGCGGCGCTGCTAATCTCCCGCAGCTTTCGGGTTTGGCTGGTGCGCAGGCTCAGGGTGCCATGGTAGGCAGCGCTATCTGGTTTGCCCAGGCGCAGCCAGGCGCGCGCCAGTATAAGGTGCAGGCGGCTGGTTTCGCTGGCGGTGGTAGCCTGGGGCAGCAGCGCACGGCCGCCCGCCAGGGCCTGCTGAGCGTGGCCCTGGCGCTCAGCCATAGCCAGCAGATGAATACGGGTGGGCAGCAGCCCCTGAGCATTATACACGGGTTGGTAGCTGACAAGGGCCTGCTCATAATACCGTTGGGCCTGGGCCCAGCGCTGCTGCTGCTGGCTGAGCTCCGCGAGGGCAGAGTACGCGTGCCCGCTGCCAATGGGGTCGTGGAGCTGCTGGGCCAGCTGGCCGGCCTGGCTTAGGTAGTGGCGTGCCTGGTCGTACTCGCCCAGGGCGGTGCTGGTGAGGCCTAGCTGCGTTAGGGTAAACAGTTCGCCCCGCTGGTTGTGCCGGGAGCGGGCCAGGCGCAGACCACTTAGGCTGCGGGCCATAGCTTGCCCGTACAATCCCTGCTCAAAATAAATACGAGCCATCCCATATTCAGCCCGCACCCGGTTGTAGTCGTCGTGGAGCTGGGTGTAGTCGTGGTAAGCCTTTTGGGTAAAAAATAACGCAGAGTCGTACTGGCTTTTGTCGCGGTAGCAGTAGCCCAGGCCAAACCGGGCGTTGCCCCGGCCCAGGGGGTAGTGGAGCCGGGTGGCCAGCGCCAGCGCCTCCCGGAACAGTTGGGCCGAGCGCCCGGGAGCATTGGTGCGCAAGGCCAGGGCCAGGGCATTGAGCCGGTTTACGCGCACAGTATCTGGCTGAGTGTGGCCTGACAGCCGCCGCTGCAGGTTGTTGAGCGTGGGTTGAAGCTGACGACTTGTGTTATCGGTTGTTTCCTGGCCCGGGCCCGGCCTCGCCGGAGCCGGCTGCGCCACTGCGCCCGAAGCCGGAGGGGCTGCACCTGTTGCTCCGGCTTCGGGCGCAACGCTCAGGAGCAGCCAGGCCCAGAAGCAGAGTGCTGTGGTACAACAGGGAAGGAGCCGGGTCATTTTACGCGTTAAGCAGTCAAAAGCAAGCAGAGCCGTACAAGATACGGCGTTCTGCGTTGTGTGCTTTCAGCAACAAGTAGGCCGGCAAATATTTTCTGGTTAAAGGCTCTTTAGATACCCAGAGCAATACCCAGTACCACGGCCAGGGCTCCTAGGGCCAGCAGAAGCAAGTAGAGAGGTAGGGCAAACTTCCACCACGCATCAAACCGAACTCCGCAGGCAGCCACAATAGCCATGAGGGCCCCGTTGGTAGGCGTGAGCAGCTCGCACAGGCCGGCACCGTATTGGTAGGCCAGTACCGTAACCTGGCGCGAAAGGCCAATCAGGTCGGAGAGGGGCACGAGCAGGGGCATGGTAAGTACAGCCTGCCCACTTACGCTGGGCACGGGCAGGTGCAAAGCGGTGTGTACGCCCATCATACCCAGCGCCGAGAGCCAGGCCGGCAAGCCCGCCAGTGGAGCCGAAAGACCATTGACAATGGTATCTACAATCTGGCCCTGCTCCAGCACCACAAAAATGGCGCGGGCAAACCCGATGAGCAGGGCCGAGAAGGCAATGTCGCGGAAGCCATCAATAAACCCTTCGGCGGTGCCCGTAAAGCCCAGGCCGCCCAGCAGGCCAGCTACAATACCCAACCCAAAAAACAAGGCCGCCATTTGTTCAAACTCCCAGCCCAGCTGGAGCACGCCATAGGCAAAAAAGGCAAACGTAATAAACAGCAACAGGAGCACCAGCCCGTGGTTGCGGCCTGGGTGGCCCGCCGCGGCGGGGTCGGCTTCATCAGCGGTATCGGGCTGCACGCGGTGGCGGATGGCGTAGCGCATGGTGCCACCAATCCAGATGAGCAGGGCCAGGGCCAAAAACACCAGCCGAAACCCGCCGCCCGAGAGCAACGGCAGCTGCGCTAGCTTCTGGGCAATGCCCACCTGAAACGGATTCAGGGGGCTAAACGCCGCACCCACCGCCGCCGAGCCCAGGCTAACGGCCGCCGCTGTGAGCGTAGGGTAGCCAATGCGGCGCATCAGAATCAGGAGCACCGGCACCAGGGGCACAATTTCCTCCTGCATGTTTTCAAGAGCGCCCATGGTGGCAAACAGCACCGAGATGATAGGAATCACAATGGCTTCGCGGCCCCGGAACCTGGTCAGCAGCCAGTCTACGCCGCGGCGCAGGGCTCCCGTTTGGTCAACCACCGTAAAGGCCCCGCCCGCCAGAAACACTAGAAAAATAACGGAGGCAGCATCCTGCAGGCCCTTCGGGATGTCTACAATGGCCTGCAGGGGGCTGACGGGAGACGCGGGCACCCGGTGGTAAGAGCCTGCCACCACTATGTCGCGGCCGGTGGCAGCATCGGTGTGGCGCTCAAATACTCCCGCAGGCAGTACATAGCTCAGCAAACAGGCCAACACAATAAACCCCACCAAGAGCACCAGCGGGTGCGGAAACCGGATCATCTTCATCCTGCGAAGGTAGAAATGGAAATGAGGAACCCCTGAATTGCTGCGCGGCCTCAACCAGAGCTTCGGAACCCAGGGGCGGTATCTTTGGGTTCTGTAGCCTCATGAAACTCGACGCCTTTAAAGCCCTTCATTTATACCGGCAGGCCGAATACCTGCGCCACCATGGCCACCTGCTGGCTGAACGGCGGCAGGATAGCTTCCGGCTGTGCCTGTTTGCGCTGGGCGACTTTTACGCCGAAGAATGGCGCGTGTGGGACGAGGAGCGGGTGCTGTTCATTCACCTGTTTCAGCATCCGGCCGGGCTGCGCGACTACCTCGACAACATTCGGCTGCCGGAGGAGCTGTAAGGTTGTGGCTTTTTAGTGGCCTAGGCCTATCATTGCGCCCAGTAACATAGTATGTTTGTATTATTCCGCGGATAGCTACTGCGAATAGTCTACTTTCATCAGTTACTGCCGTTATACGAATGCGCCTACCTCTACCTGCTATTGGAGCCTTATGTGTAGGCTTTCTTCTATGCCTTATCCAGCCCACACGGGCCCAAACTCCTGATTCTTTGCTGCACCTGCAGCGGCAGGTAGATGCCCAGCTCCGCAAGCAGCCCACCAGCGACCTGGTGCGGACCGTGCAAGTGCGTGAACTGCTGCTAGGCCACCTGCAGCACGGCCGGGTACAACCCATTCCGGGGCTGCTCACGTACCTGCGCGAAAACACCGCCGATACGGCTATTCACTTTCGGCCCTACGAGGAGTGGGCGCTGCTGGCCGTAAGCGAAGAGTTTTACCCCCTGATCAAGCAAATCAGTAGGTTTGAGGCCGGGTCGCAGCCAGCCGAGGCCGCGCGCCAATACGGGCTACTGCCGCAGGATGGCCTGTTTGAGGCAGCCACGCACCGGGTAGCGGCCCGCGAGGATACGTTGCGGCGGGCAATTCAGCAGGCTCACTTCCTGCCCGAAGACTCTACTTTTTTGCAGCTGTTCGTGTCGTTGCTGAAAATGCGGGAGCAGCCAACTACCCCTGCCGGCAGCACCCCCGAGGTGAAGGCGTTTCTGGGCCAGTACCCCGACACGGAATACGCCTCGTTTCTGCGGTTGTTTGTGCAGCCTGAAGCGCGGCCCAGTCGGTTCTCGTATGGCCTCGATTTTCACTCGGGCACCAGCATTCTCACCGGCAACTTGCCCACGTATTTCCGCACGGGTGCCAACCTGGGGCACGGCTTTGAGCTTGGTTGGGACCGGTACCAACTGTATCTGCGCAACTACATCGGGCTGGGCTCCGTGCGCGAAGATTTTGCCTACCGGGGCGACTGGCGGCAGGGGCTTAAGGTAAATTATTTCGTGCCCGAAGCCTCCGTAGGCTACATGGTGTACAAAAGCAGCCGCCTGCGCCTGACGCCCTTCGCGGGCTTTTCGGCCTTCTTTATTGCGCCCGCTAATAGCCAGAAAGATAACCCCGATAACGCGCTGGATATGAGCTTCCGCCACCCGCTCACGGCCGGCGTCAACCTTGATATCAAGCTCTGGCAAACGGAGAGCTACGGCCCTACTATGCACGAAACCGGCTCCTGGATGCTGAAGCTCCGCGCCGGCGTTCGGCAGGGGCAGGCCCGGCACCATGCTATATTCAACGGTAGCATTATTTACCTTGACCTCGGAATTGGTGGTTTCGGGCGCATGATGAAGCGCGTGGCACAGTAGGCCTAGGCCACACTTGGCCCGCAAACGGAGTGGCAGTTGAAACGCAACGTTTAGCGGAGGTAACCAGGCCACTTTTCCTTTTGCTTAACCCAGCGCGCAACTGTGCCCGCTGGCTTGCTCTCTTGGTTACCTCTGCTTAATTCTCGCTTCATGAGACCGTCGCGTTTGCTGCCGCTGGTGCTGGCCCTACTGAAATTCCTGTCTGGCTACTTAGTGGCCAGCTCCGCCTACGAGCTGCACCGCGACGAATACCTCTACCTGAACTACGGGCAGCACCTGGCGTGGGGCTACATTGAGGTGCCGCCCCTCACGGCCCTGCAAAGCTGGCTGACGCTGGCCATGGGCGGCGGGTACTTCTGGGTGAAGTTCTGGCCGTTGCTCTGGGGTAGCCTTACGGTGTACGTGGTGGCGCGGGCCACGCAACGGTTAGGGGGCGGCACCTGGGCCGTGGTGCTGGCGGGGTTGTGCTACCTGATAGGTGGTTTTGCCCGGCTCAACTTTCTGTTCCAGCCTAACTCCTTTGAGGTTTTTGCCTTCACGCTGGTCTGCTACGGGTTGATTCGGTACCAGCAGCGGCCAGTACCGCAGCTGCTCTATGGGGTGGGGCTGGTGCTAGGCCTGGCCTTGCTAAATAAATACTCCACGCTGTTCTTTCTGGCCGCCCTGATGGGCAGCCTGCTCCTGACCCCGGCCCGCCGGGTGCTGGGTACTCGGGCGTTTTGGGTAGGAGCGGGGCTGGCCTTGTTGCTGTGGCTCCCGAATGTGGTGTGGCAGCTGCGCCACGGTATTCCGTTTCTGCACCACATGCAAGAGCTCCACGACACCCAACTAGTGAACGTGAGCCCGGCTAATTTCTGGAAAGACCAGCTGCTGATGTGCGTACCGGCCCTGTGGGTGTGGGTGCCGGGGCTATTGGCGCTGCTGTTTTACGCGCCGTTTCGGCCTTACCGCGCCGTAGGCCTCATTTATTGCCTCGGGCTACTGATTCTGACGGTGCTGCACGGCAAGAGTTATTATGCCCTGGGGTACTATCCTATTTTGTTTGCTGCCGGCGCCGTGTGGTGGGAGCAGCGGCTGGTGCACTGGCCTAGCGCTGGTCGGTGGCTGCGGCCCGCGCTGCTGGCGCTGCCGTTCCTCATCATGATACCTCTGTATCCCTTCCTGACCACGTTGTATGCCCCGGCGCGCTTAGAGCAGTTAGGCAAAAAGTACCGCGGTACCGGGGTGCTGCGCTGGGAGGATGGCCAAGACCATGCTATTCCGCAAGACTTCGCCGACATGCTGGGCTGGCAGGAGCTGGCCGACAAAACCTGGCAGGCCTACCAGGCGCTGCCCGACTCTACCCGCGCCCGCACCCTCATCAAATGCGACAACTACGGCCAGGCCGGCGCCATCAACTACTACAACCGCAACCGGCCCATGCCCGCGGCGGCGAGCTTCAACGGCAGCTACTTGTACTGGCTGCCCTCGCGCCCAGCTCAGCCGTACCGGCACCTGTTGCTGGTAGGCGAAGGCAACCCCGCCGAGCTGACGCCTTATTTCCAGGAATTCCGGAAAGTAGGCGAAGTTACCAACCCCTATGCTATCGAACGGGGCACCACCATCTACCTCGGCACTAGCCCCGATAGCACCCTGCTAGCCCGGGCCTACCGGGAGCACCAAGAGGAAGTAGCCAAGTGGGAGGGCAACGGCATTAGTCTCGGTCGAACCGCTCCAGCAGCAGCGGGAAGATGATCACCTCCCCATAAAGCGCGGCGGCAATGGAAAGCGACGTCAGCAGCCCAAACAGAAAAACCGTTTGCAGCGAGGCCAGCATCATCACGGCGTAGCCACCAAACAGCACGGCACTGGTCAGCACGATGGTAGGCCCCACGTGGGCTACTGTAATGTGGCGCGCCGCGGCCGGCCCCAGGCCTTGGCGGCGCTGCTCGCGGTACGCATGAATGAAGTGCACTGTATCATCAGTGCAGAAGCTGAGCACAATGGCCGCAATGCTGGCCGTGGCGGTATCCAGCGCAATGCCGGCCCAGCCCATTACGCCCAGCAGCACTACCACCGGAAATACGTTGGGAACGAGAGCCAGCAGGGCCAGCCGGAAGTTGCCCACGAACACCCACACCAACCCCAGTACCAGCAGAAAAGAGAGCAGCAGGCTGTTGGTTTGGGAAGTCGTGACGTAGTCGGTGATGCGGGCGTAGAGCGGCTGGTAGCCGGCCGGGCGCACGCGCGCCACCGGCCCCAGGGTGTGACTAGCCATGCGCAGGAGCGTATCGGTGGTGGCGGTGAGCTGCCGCGCCGAGAGCATCCGGCCCGATACCGTGATGCGGCCCGTGCCCGTGGGTTGGTGTGCAAACTGGGCCAACAACTCGGGGTAGTCCTGGCGCAGGCGCGCTTCTATATCGTGCACTGCCCCCGACTGGCCTAGCAGCTGCCCCCCACGCGGACCAAAGCGGGTTTCGAGGCCGGCTTGATAGAGAGAGTGGAAGCCGAAAACCTGGCCCGCGCTGTGCAGCGTCCGGGCTGAGTCGGCGAAGGCCGCCGCCGCTTTTAGCACCGCCGGGCTGGCCAGAGAGTAACCGGGGCGCGACTCTACTAGCAGCTCTAGCGGCAGGTAGGGCCCCCAGGCTGCTTCCAGAGCTTGATGGTCGCGCACAACGATATTGTTGGCGGGCAGGTAGCCCAGTGTGTAGGTGTCGGCGCGCAGGCGGGTGGCGCCCCATAGGCCTAGGCCTATCAGCACCACGGAAACCACCGTGGCCAGCCCCCGATGCCGGAGCACCAGCGCATAAAACGCCACCAGGCGGGTGCTGGTGGTGTGGGTAGTGCGCGGATTAGGCGCGGCGTGCGGCAGAATGAGTACGCCCAACCCAAAGGTAAAGACCAGGCACAACCCAATACCCAGCGCCGCAAAAACGCCAAATACGCGCAGAATAGCCATGGGGCTGCTGAGTAAGGCCAGGAAGCCGGCCACGGTGGTGAGCATGGTGGCCAGGCAGGGGCGAGCCAGGTTGCGCAGGGCCTGCAGCGTATCGGTGGGGCCGGTGCTGCCGGGGCGGGCCAGGTGGTTGCGCTCATTTACCACGTGCAGGGCATCCATCAGCCCCAGCAGAATAATAATGACCGGCAGTAGCACCGTCATCAGGTTAAGGCGATACCCCAGCAGGCCGTACACGCCCAGCGTCACGTACGTGGCCAGGCTCACGATGCCGAGCGTGTACAGCAGCAGCCACAGGTTGCGGTAGAGCAGCCAGAAAATCAGAAACATCAGGGCGTAGCCAAGGCCCAGGAACAACCCGAAATCTTGCTGTGAAAGCGCATTGAGGCCCGCATACACCACACCCACGCCGCCCAGCCAGAAGCTACCACCGGGCACCTGCGCGGCCGTTATAGCCCGGAGCTGGCCTAAAATCTCGCCGCGCCGGTCGTCGAAATTGAGGCTGGACCGCAACACCACCAGCAGGCGAGCGGTGCGGTAGTCGGGGCTGAACAACTGCTGGCGCAGCGTGGGCCGCCGGTCGAGGTAGCGGCGCACGGCCGCCGGAGTAGCCGCCGAGTCGAGGAGGGGGTGGGCGGCGTGCAGGCCATCGGGGGCGGGCACGGGTGTGGTGCCGGCACTCAGCACGGCGGCCACATCGGAGTGATTCTCCAAGGCCAGGCTTAGCTGCCGGAGCCGCTGAAAATTGCGCGGGGTGAGCAGGGTAGCGGAATCGTGCACGCCAATGATGACCACCTCATCATTGCCAAAGCGCTCCTGAAATTCATGGTAGGCCACCAGGGCTGGGTCGCCCTCCAGAAACCAGGCGGAGAGGCTGTTGTCTACCTGCACCCCGGCCCGCACACCCGGCCAGAGCGCCACGCAGGTCATCACTAAAAAAGTCAGAAACAGGAAGCGCCACTTGTAGAGCGTAGAAATCATAGGAGGGTCAGTAACTCGACGGATCAGCAGGCGTCAATACTGCCCCGAAGAAACTCGCTTTCCTGGCCTTCAAAGCAAAATAAGTGCGGAGCTCAGGACTTTTCGCGGTGAAGGAATTGTCAATAAAAGCAGAGGCATTCAGTGTGTAATATTCTGTACTTCAAGGCATTGAAATTAATTTCTAGCTGTGTATTTCAGACTTATGAAGTTCAGCTGCCTTTTTGGATGCTAGTATCAGAGCCGCTCGACATTGCCTATTGTTGCAGATGTAAATCTACTGCTGCAAGAGCTGGCTAGTGCTCTGTAAGTCGAAGACCCGAAGCATCATAAGCAACTTTTTAGTCCGTGATCTGGCGGGACCTCACCCCCGGCCCCTCTCCTCTGGGAGAGGGGTGCGTTCTGGCGGCAGTTACCAATTAATAATGAAGAATGAGCAGTGGCAAATTATCTGCGAGTTACTGATCATTGCTCAGTCTTCCTTACCCATTGCCTCGTGCCTGGCACCCCTCTCCCGGAGGAGAGGGGCCGGGGGTGAGGTCTCGCCTAAAGACCCCCACTCAATAAAAACTACCTCTGCAACTCATGTCACACGCCATGCCTTTTTCCGCTTCCCGTGCATTTGCCGCGTATCTGCAAGAGCGGTTTCCCCCTGTGAACATGGCGCTGTTCGCCATTGTGTTCCTGACGGTGCGGGCCGTGGTAGTAGCGGCAGGAGGGATGAGCGCATTTGGGCTGCGTGAGGTGACGGGTATTGCGGCCACCATCTCGTTTTTCTACCGGCTGCGGGTGTTTGATGAGTTGAAAGACTACTCCGCCGACCTGGAGCACCACCCGCATCGGGTATTACAAACGGGGCGGGTTACGCTGGGGCAGCTGGGGGTAGTGGCCGTGCTGGGCAGTGTGGGTGAGCTGCTCTGGTCTGCCTGGATGGGGCCCCAGGCGGTGGCGGGGTGGGGGCTAGCGGCGGGCTATAGCCTACTGATGCGCTACGAGTTTGGCGTAGGCCACTGGTTGCGGCCCCGGCTGCTGCTCTACGCCGGCACCCACCTGCTCGTGATGCCCCTCGTGATTCTGTGGCTGTGGTGGGCGCTGGCCGGGCCCGGGACCTTGCCGGTGGTGTTTGGGCTGCTGGCGGCGTTGAGCTTGCTGGGTGGCCTGGCCTTCGAAGTAGCCCGTAAGATTCGCCCCGTTGAAGTGCCGGGCCTCGACTCTTACTCCCGGGAACTGGGGTATGGTGGCGCTATTGCGGCCGTGCTGGGAGTGCTGCTCGGTGGGGTGCTGGTGCAGGCGCGGCTACTCAGGTTGCTGCACGCCGGCCCATGGCCGCTGGTACTATTGGGGCTGCTGTACCTCATCACGGGGGCGCACTATTTCCGGGCCTGGCGCCAGCCTGAAGTTGCCCGGCTAAAGCGAGCCGAGCTGCTGACGTCGCTGTTTATGCTGGTCAGCTACGGCTCCATCCTGATTGAAATTCACGGTTTCGGCCACCACTTTGAGTAAGGTTGGGGGCCCACCCCGCCGTTACCTCGCCTAGGGCTACTCTCCGTTCAAACCCGCACACGGTTTTACTAATGAGCTGGTATAGCTCTTACCACACCTCTCCATGATACTGCCCGATGATATGTCTGCTGCCCCTCGCCGGGCCTATACGCCCGGTGGCAAGGCAGCGGGCTTGTATCGGCTGCGTGAGTTTGGGTTGGCGGTACCGCGCTTTTTGGTGCTGCCCGCCGAAACCTTTGATGCGGCCCTGCAAGAACTACCCGTCACGCCCGCGGGGTTGGCGGAGCGTGCTGATCGGCTACGGGAGTTTCGGCTGACGGGAGCCGAGGAGGCTGCGCTAGGCCAGGTGTTGGCGGAATGGGGCTTCCCACAGCGGCCGGTGGTGGTGCGCTCATCGGTGGCAGATGAGGATGGCGCTACCGCCGCCTTTGCTGGCCTCATGGATACCTTTCTGAACCTAACCACCCTGCCCGCCGTGCTGGCGGCCATAGGCCAGTGCGCCGCCAGTGCCTACTCGGCGCGGGCGGTGGCCTACCGGCAGCAGAAGGGCTTGCCCCTGGCGGCGCGGCCGGCCGTGATAGTACAAATGCAATTGGCGGCGGAAGTAAGCGGCGTGCTGTTCACCTCGTACCCCGAGTACCCATTGTACCAAGCCATTCATGCCGTACGTGGGTTTGGGGAAGGATTGGTCGGGGGCCACTTCAACCCCCAGGAAACCTACTTGCGCAAAACAACCGGCGCGGTATGTGGGCAACGGCTTACGCCGCAACCGGAGCAATACGTGGCTAGCGCCGCCGAAAACGGCTTGCAGCTGGCTCCCGTGCCCGCCGCAAGCCAGGATAGTGCGTGCTTAACGAAGGCGCAACTGGCAGAGCTGCACGCCATCGGCGAAAGGCTGGAACGCCTGACCGGCCGGCCCCAGGACCTGGAATTTGTGGTGGCGGAAAGCAAGATGTGGGTAGTGCAGATGCGCCCTATCACGCAGGCCATGCCGGAGGTAGTGGTGTACGACAACTCCAACATTCAGGAAAGCTACTGCGGCGTTACTACGCCCCTCACGTTCAGCTTCGCCCAGCGCGCATATGCTACGGTATACCGCCAAACCATGCGCGTGCTAGGCCTGCCGCCCACCCTGGTAGCTGCCCACGAAACGGTGGTAACCCAGCTGCTAGGTCTGGTGCAGGGGCGTATTTACTACCACATCAATCATTGGTATCAGGGCCTGCTGCTGCTGCCGTCGTTTAGCCAGAACAAGGCCGATATGGAGCGTATGATGGGCCTGGAGGAACCCGTGGACCTGGTGCAGAGCCGCGCCCGCAGCCTGCCGGAACGCCTCCGGATGCTGCCGCGCCTGCTGCTCAACCTGGGGCGGTTGCTGCGGGCCTTTCAGCAGCTTCCGAAACGCATTGCCAGGTTTCAGGCTGATTTTCAGACGCACTACGCGCGGTTCTACCAACTACCGCTGGCGTCATTATCCGGCACGGAGTTGCTGACGGAAAAAGCTCGTCTCGATGCTGGGTTGCTGGAGCAGTGGACCACTCCTATTGTAAACGACTTTCGGGTGATGATGGCCAATGGCCGGGCCCTGCGCCAGCTGCGCCGCAGTGGCCTAGGCCACCCCGAAGAATTTTTGCACCACTACCTCTCCGGCGACGAAGACCTGCCCAGCGCCCAGATTCCGCGCCTCATGCAGGCGCTGGCCCAGCAGGTAGCAGCTACCCCCGGCCTGCAGGCCCTACTCATAGAGTTGCCGGCTGATGTGCACGCGCAAGTGGCCCAGCTCGCCCCCAGCTTCCACACTGCCACCCAGAAGTTTATTCAGCAGTACGGCGACCGGGCCGTGGGGGAGTTGAAGCTGGAAACGCTCACCATGCGCCTGGAGCCCCGGATCTTCTACCAATACCTGCGCAATTACCTCGTTGGCTCCGCTGAACCACGTTCCGCGCCGCCAAGTACCACCTCGCTCAGTGCCAGCGCCGAAGCGGAGCTTAACCAGGCCCTTCTAGGTCACTTCTGGTGGCAGCGCCGCCAAACGCGCAAGGCACTCACGCAGCTGCGCGATGCTATACACGCTCGCGAAGCCCTGCGCCTGGAGCGGACGCGGCTATTTGGAATGTATCGGGTGCTTTACTTGGCGGCGGGTGAGCAGCTGGTGCAAACCACTGGCCTGGCAACTGCTCGTGACGTCTTCTACCTGACAGAAGATGAGATAACCAGCGCGCTGCAAGGACAGCCAGCTCCCGGCCTGCGGGAGGCGGTAGAAACCCGGCGCGCTGAATTTGCCGGCTATGCGCAGGCAGAAGTACCGGCCCGCGTAACCGTACCCGCGCCCCCCATATTCGCCGAAGAGCCAGCCCCCGACCCCGAAAGTAGCCCAGGCCAGTGGCGCGGTACGGGCTGCGTACCGGGCATAGTGAAAGGCGAAAGTATAGTCATCCGCAGCCCCGAGGACAACCTGGATGTGGCGGGTAAAATTGTGTGTGCCCTGCGCACCGACCCCGGTTGGGCAGTACTATTCCCAAACTGCCGGGCCGTAGCCATTGAGAAAGGCTCAGCCCTGTCGCACTCCGTTATTCTGCTTCGTGAGTTGGGCATACCTACCATTATCAACGTGCCCGGCCTCACTCGTCATCTGCACTCTGGCCAGCACTTACGCTTCAATGGAGGCAGCGGAGAGCTGCAAGTGCTAGCCTTAGCAGAGGATGAGGTAGTGGAGGCTGATGGAATGAGAGTTGAAAGCGGCGTAGCTCCATGAGTTTGAAACAAGATAAAAGAACTGTTATGCTGAGCGCAGCCGAAGCATCTCGCGTGCTAACGCCGCTATGCTAACTCAATGGTGCCCGCTCCATAGCCGAGGGTTTAAACCTTGGGCCAGTGAACAGATGGCATCACAACGTCAGCACGCGAGATGCTTCGGCTGCGCTCAGCATAACTGACGGTCAACGAAGCAAACCTCCTTTAGCGCTTCCAAAGGCCCCAGACTATAGGTTAACATCTACCATCAAACTTGCTTATGCTCCCTGATACGCTTGCCGTTATTCCATACGCTGGTACGCTGCCAACTGGCTTTTTTGAGGTAGCCCTGCCCAGTGGTGTTCCAAAGCCGGATGAGCTGATGCTGGCGGCCCTGTTTGCGGAGGAAGCAGAACGCTACGACATTCTTTTCATTACCGATTACGCCCAGGTGCGGCTCGTTGGCCTGTTCCCCAAAGAAGGGGGCGAGGCCCGGTTTGGCTTCTGGGAAAGCACCCCTGCTGCCACTGCCGCCGGGCAGGCTTTTGCTGCCCTCGAAGCGGAGGCCCGCCGCCGGGGTTGCCCGGCCCTGACTGGCCCCCTTGACTTCAACACCTTCCAGCGCTACCGGTTGCGGGTGGGCGCAGCACCTTCCTGGGGCCACTTCGACCGGGAGCCCACTAACCCCGTGTACTACCCGGAGCTACTGAAGGGAATGGGGTTCCGGGCGCATCTTACCTTCGAGAGCCGCCTTATCCGGCCCGAAACGGTGCCGACCGTGTATGCCGATAAGCAGCCTCTGCTGGATGCGCTGGCCGCATTACCATTCGATTTTTTACCGCTCAACGCCGATACCTGGCCGCAGCACGAGGCGGAGTTATTTGAGCTGGTGCAAGCTGTATTTGGGGCCAACCCGGCGTACCGGCCAGTGTCGGAGGCGCAGTTCCGGGGCTTGTACAACCGCACGTATGCGGCGGGGTTGTGCCCATACACCTCCGTGTTGCTGCGCGACCATGCCTCCGGACAATTAGCGGCGCTGAGCCTATGCCAGCCCAACTACGCACCCCTGGGCCTGGCAGCCAACCAGCCGCCTACCTTCCAGCGCGACTATCCACGCCTCCAGGCTCCCACCACGCTGCTGGCCAAAACGGTAGGCGTGCACCCCAGCTTCCGCAACCGCGGCCTCATGAACGCCCTCGGTGCCTACGGTATGGTGCACTTCCGGGAGTGGTATCAGCAAGTAATATTCTGCCTGATGCGCACCGACAACTTCTCTCTGCACTTCACCGATGGTCTTCCCGCCGAAACCGCCCATTACGCGCTGTATCGAAAGGAATTGTGAATCTGGAATTGCCCGCTATTCTGAGCTTGCCGAGGATTTTGTCAAACTAAAATGCACCTGTTAGAGTCTGCGTGAATAATGAGTAGAAAAACCGTGATGCTGAGCGCAGCCGAAGCAGCTCTACCTCTAACTAATCAGTGGCCTAGGTCTACACAACGAAGCAGTAGAGCTGCTTCGGCTGCGCTCAGCATGACAGGCTTAATTGTTTAACTGTCTCTACTGGTTTAGCTAATTGGTTGTAGCTACACGGCCGCTACCTGCTCAGGCACCGCTGTGGGTTGGGGCAGGAACTCCTCCAGCGTGTCAAAAAAACTGGCCACCACGCGGGGTAGGAAGGGGTAGGGGCTTACGACATGGGCCATCAGGTACATGCCCAGTCTGTGCAAGCCGAAGTTTAGGGCCGCTACTCCGAAGGTGTGCTGGAAGGCATCGGGGTTAGCATAAGCGCCGGTGAGTTGGTGGAGTTGCTGGCGGTAGTACTCCAGGTAGGTAGCGCGTAGGTGGTAACGGTCGGCGTCAAGCACGAAGCAGAGCAGTTCGGCTACGTCGTAGTGGGGCACGTGGTAGGTAGCCAGCTCCCAGTCGTAGGCGCAAAACTGCAACTGCCCGGCAGCGGTGCGGCGGAAGCAGGTGTTGCGCGGGTTCAGGTCGTTATGGATAAGGGTGTGGGGTTCAATGGCCAGGGTGGCAGCATACTGGGGCAACTGGGCCAGGGCCTGGCAGAGGTGACTTACGCGTGCCGGGGAGTACAGATCAGGGCAATGCGCGGCCGCGCTATCCAGGAGTCCTTGCCACAGGGGTGCCTGCGCTAGTAGGTAGGCGGGGCCCGCGCACTCGCCACCGGGGAGGGCGGGCAGCCGGGGCGGCGCGTGAAGGTGGCCGGCGTGCCAGGTGGCCAGCTGGGTGAGGGCGGTGCGCAGGTGGGCATCGGTCCAGGCCTCGGGCTGCATCACGGAGTTCAGCAGCTCCACGTCTTCCAGGTATTCCATCAGTACCACGTACACGCCGTTTTCTTCATCGGCGTGCAGCCCCCAGATTTTAGGGAGCAGGGGATGGCCGGCGTGCTGCTCATACACGGCTAGCTCCCGGCCGTGGGTGTGGGCAAAGCCCGTGCGTTCTACGTAGTTGGGGTACACTGATGCCAGCGGCTCGCCGGTAGCCTGGGCCAGGCTGGCCAGCATGGCTGCTACTTCTGCGCCCGGAGGTTTCAGCTTCAGCACCATGCGTCGGGTTTCGGCTAGGCCACCCGCTCGCCAGGTTACCTCCACCCCGAAGTGGCCTACCGGCCGCCCCGCATGCCCGGCCGTGAGCACTGCCAGAATACTAGCCGAGTTATCCACTGAAAACGGGCGTACCTGCTCCACCCGCAAATCAGCGGGCGCGCCGGGGCAGGCATGGAGCAAGCTTTCCAAAAAGGCGGGCGAAAAATAGTGAGCAGTATCCATGACTAACGTGGTGGGGGTGAAGTGACAACCAAACTGTAGTGCTACCGCCGGCGGTAGGCCAGGGGCCCTCGGGCTTCTACCGGCACGTGCACCAGCTCCGAATCAAAAACCCGGACGCTGCGGAAGTAGAAGCAGCCATCCATAGCGGTGAGGGCCTCAGACAGGTCTTTGTCGAGGGGTAACGGACCGGGGGGGGCTCCCTGGGGCTGAAGCAGGTTCCAGAATACCAGCCGTAAGGGCCGCTCCGGGTCTTGCAGCAGGGCCTCCGTAACGCGCCGGAATTCGGCGGCGCTGACGTACTCGAAGATGTTGGATAAGCTGGCCTTGGTGATGTGGCGAGCCGCTGATGAAAGTAAAAAGTTGCTGGCCTCGCCCTGCCGGATTTGCAGGGCGGGCAGCCGCTCCCGCAACGCCCCGAAATTCTCGGTTTGGTAGCACGGCGGCAGCAACTGCTCAGGCATGTGAGCCGGCCCAAAAAAGAAGAAGCGCAGAAAGAAGTTGTCGCGGGCCAGTTGGGTGCGGAGCTGCTGCCGTAACCGCGCGTAAAATGCCTCGCCCCCCGACTCAGGCGCGTAGCGAAATAGCTGTGGGTCGCGGCCCTTGCTCAGGTTAGCGGCATCGAAATACCGGATAAACTCCTCCTGAAAGGTGGTGCCGTGCAATTCGCGCTCAAAGAACTGCGCTTGGCTAGCCGTGGTGCCGAAGGTGAATAAGCCGTGCAGGGCCGCTTGCGTAGCCAGGGGCAGGCTCGGCAGGAAGCCCGTCAGGTACGTTTCCAGGCGGCCCGCCGTGAGCAAGCCACCAGGGTGGCTGGCAAAGAAGGGCGCCCAGTATTGCCGTAGCGCGCAGGGCATGGCAGGAGCCACTTGCGCCCAGGTCCGGGCCACTTCCTCAGCCCCCTTGAGGCCCAGCAGCGCCTGAAATACGTCCACCGAATGATACTTGATGAGGTAGCATTTGAAAGAGAGCAGGTGGTTCTGCACCGGGTTCAGATCGAGGGCCGTAACGCGCCGGGGGCCGGCCAGCAGCGCATTAAGCGCATTGCAGCCCGCCGAGGTGATAACCAACACTTCATCAGCAGGAGTTAGCTCAAGGGCCTGATACAATGTGCGGCTATCTTCCCACACCAGGGAGTACCGAACACGGTCGAGGGCAACGTTATAGAACTCGGAGTTCATGGTAGTAAGAAATAGCGAGAGAGTGAAAGCAGGAGCCCCAAAGCGCACCAGAAGTTGCGTGCTAAGAAGGCGCTAGGCCAGTTGAGCGTACAGAATCTTGGAATGATGCCGCCCATCCACGGGTAGTTCAGTTCTAAAGTGGAAGCTGACGGCTAAGTCAGTGGGGAAGCACTGGCCTAGCACGACCCGCAACGCCGGCTGCAGGTCAGCTGGGCCCTGCACGTATACCGTAAACCCCTCGGGAGTAGGGCGAGCGGCCACGCGAGCCACTCCCGGCACGGTGCTGAGGGCGTGCTCAAGCTGATAATGCTGCACCCCTGCCACAATAGTTTCGTTGCCTTTGCGGCCCGTGAGCACCAGCCGGTGCTCGGCATCGAGGTAGCCGAAGTCGCCGGTCAAAAACCATTCTGCCTCGGCCACCGCTACGTGGGGGCCGCGTACCGCCAGCTCGCCCACCTGCACCCAGCAGCCGGCCGGAGTCCGTACCTGGCCTAGCGGCTGCAGCTCCCAGGAAATTTCCGGGCGAAGGTGGCCCACGCAGTACCCCGCGGCGGGCAGTGGGGCAGGAGAGGCTGCGGCATCCCGAATGGCCAGGGGCTCGGCTTCGGAAGAGCCGTAGATAACAATGCGCTGGGCTGCCGGAAAGTATGGCTGCAAGGCTACCAGCAGGGCTTCCGGTACCGGCGAGCCGCCAATGCCCAAGGCTACTACTTCGGGAAATGTGGTGGGCTGCTGCGTTAGGTATTGCAGCAGTTGGCGGAAGTAAAACACGTTGCCAGTGAGCGTGTGCACCGGGCCGGTGCGCAGTTGCTCTACCACCGCTGCGGCCTCCAGCTGGCGCACATCCAGGGCGGGCACGGCGGGCAGCACGCTGGTCACGCCCGCCGCCAGGTTATGCAGGAGCACGTTCGGAAACAGCGGAAAATCGTGCTGGCCGGATAGAGGAGGAAAGGCGGCCCTGAGGGTGAGATGCTGGGCCGTGAGCACGGCGTGGGTCCGGACCACCGTTTTGGGTGGGCCACCCGTAGAGCCGGAGCTGTGTGAAATCAGGGCAGGCTGGTGGGAGGGTACCGCCTGAGGCCGCCGCTGGGGCAATGCCACCGAACTACCCGCCGGAGACACTATCAGGCGGAGGCCTCTCAGCCGCGCCAGTAGCCGCGCCCAGGTCGGTACGGCGGTGCTCACCACGGCCACTCTGATGCCCTGCTCCCTGGCCAGCCGGCGCATACTCCTGGGAGTGCTACCTGCGGGCGGGAGCACGGGCACGGCCCCAACTGCCAACAGGCCTAGCAGGCCGCTGAGCAAGGCCGGGCCTACGGGCAGGGCCAGCAGTACCCGTTGGCCGGGCTGCACCCCCTGGTGAGCTAGCCGAGCGCTCATTGCCCCAATGCGGGCCAGCAGGCTCCCTCCGGTGTCGGCGGCAGGGGCTGGTTTGCCAGGCAGAGCGGGCCACTGCACCCACACCCGCTCCGTGGGCTGGGTGGTAAGTGAAGCGTGAATCAGCTCATAAAAGTTGGCAGATATGGTAACGGGCATGGAGCGTGATAGGTGGAGCCGGCAGGGCAAGGAGTGCTCAGCGCTGTATGCTTCAAATGGAGCTTTATTCCCTCCCGATTCAAAACCACAAGCTTAATGTAGTAGACTTTTCAGCTAGGAGAAAGTAGGCCTCAGTAGTGGCCTAAAAGTGCTAATAGAGCATAAAAAAAGTCCCGACAGGCAGCTGCTGTCGGGACTTTTGACGGATACTTAAGTTTGCTATATAGGCCTACGGGCGTTCTACTTCCAGAATCTCTTCTTTGGTGAGCATAATCCGGAGGTCGTAGCGGGTGAGTTCAACAGGCTCGGCGGCGTAGTTTTCGGGTTTGTTGAGCTTGGTCACTTCCGTTTGGCTTTCCATCTCGTAGTTGTTGGGCAGCAGCTTTACACTGTTACCGGTTACATCCTGCACCTTAAGCAGGGAGTAATGCCCATTCTCAGTGCGGATGTGGTATAAGTCGCCGGGGTGAGGTGCCTGAATGAAGGTCTGCGTGTTTTTCTGGCTCTGGTTGTGCGTGATAACCCCCCATATTACCAGCACGGCCAGCAGAAGCAGGCCACTGAAATGCCAGATAGGCGCTTTCACGCGCTGCTTTACTTCGTGGGTGGTCTGCTTCAGATCGGCATCCATTTCTTTATCCTGAACTACCAGTCGGCAATGGCCACATTCAGCTATGCCTGTCTTGCCAAGCGGAAACAGCGGAATCCAATACACGTGCGCATAGCGTCCGAAAACGCTTACCCGGCGACTATCAGGAGTAGCGCAGGAAGGGCAGGAGCCGGAAACTGCCTCTGTGGTGAGGTGGGAGGCGCGGTGACCGTAAATAATCATAGCAGTGCTGAAAAGCAGCTTAGCAGTAAGCGTGAAACCAGTGGCGTTAGTCGGTGGGAATTAACTTGGTACCAGAAAAATAGGTTGCGTGCATAATATTCGGAGTTTTCCACCACATTATCACACCCCACGCGCTGAAAAATAGCCTATTACTGCTGAGCAAACCGCCGGCCGAAAAAGTCGCCAGCGTTCCAGGTGGGGCGCACTGGGTTTTGGGCCACCAGGTACCCGATCAGGAAGTTCAGCTGCACGTATTTTTTGCCGGCTTCAAAGTCGAAAACTCCGTTAATATCGTCCTGGGGCTTGTGGTAGGTAACCGCGCGCCACTTCTGCACCTGCTCGCTGAGGTTGTTTCTGCCATCGGGGGTGCGGTTGCCATACTTGATGTGCAGGGCCGGAATACCTTGGGCCACGAAGCTGTACTGGTCAGAGCGGATAAAGCGGTTCTGGTCGGGCTCGGGGTCTTCCTCCACCGTCAGGCCGAGGTACTGCGCCGCTGTAGCTACGGGCTGGCTAAGGCTGGAGTGCTGGGCGCCAAGGGGCACCACCGAGAGCAAGGGCGCAATGATGGTGGGCATATCGGTATTCACATCGGCCACAATGGCGGATTTAGGCACCGTAGGCCGAGCCGCAAAGTAAGCCGAGCCCAACAGGCCTAGCTCTTCCCCTGTTTGTAGCACGAACAAAATACTGCGCTTGGGTTTTTCTTTGAGCTGAGAGTACAGCCGGGCAATTTCCAGCACTGAGGCTACCCCGGAAGCATTGTCATGGGCTCCGTTATAGATGGAGTCGCCCTGCACGGGGGTGCTAACGCCTAAGTGGTCGAGGTGGGCGGAGTGTACTACGTACTCGCCTTGCAGCTTGGGGTCGGAGCCAAGCAGTTTGCCTACCACGTTGTAGCTCTCAAAATCCTGATAAGCCGACTGCCAGTTAGCCGCTAATGTGCCCTGCAAGGCTACTGGGGCGGGTTTTCCTTGACGCAAGCTGCTCAGCACCTGGGCCGTATCAGAAGCCGCGCTGCGCAGCAAGTCCTGCAGGCCCGCCGCCGATAGAGTACCCGTAAGGGCAATGCCTGAGCCGCTGATGAAACCCCGGGCGGCGGCCACCTTGCCATCGGGCCCCAGCACGCTGGTAGTTGATAAGGGGCGGGCCAAAGCCGCCGCGGAGGCCACCGGGGCCGGTTTTGGTGAGGCAAACAGCACGCCCACAGCGCCGCGCTGGGCGGCCGTTTTTACCAGCAAGGTTTGGTCCTGGCTGGCGGCAGCTACCGTGCTCGGGAAAGTGCGGGGTGCCCCGCGCACAATCACTACCACCTTGCCTTTCACATCCAGGCCCTGATAATCATCATAGCCCTGGTCGGGGGCGGAGATACCATAGCCCGCGAAGGCCAGCCCAGCTGGGGCTAAGCGAGCTTCTGGCTGCTCGGGGTGGGGGTAGAGGTGTACTTCGGTGGGGGCCAGGGCAGCACTGCTACTGCCAGCTGGCTGGTAAGTTACGGCAGCGCCCGGGCGCACGGTGGCCCGGCGCAAACGCACGCGCTGGGTGTAGCCGCCATCTTCGGCGGCTGGCTGCACCCCAAAGCTTTTAAGCTGGCTGGTAACATAGTCAACGGCCATTTGGTAACCCGGGGTGCCTGGCTTACGGCCCAGCAGCCGGTCATCGGCCAGGTACTGAATATGGGCTTTAATATCGGAGGGCTTCACCTTCGTGAGGGCCTTAGCTACCCGTTTCGGGACCGGAGCAGAGGGTTGGGCTGCTGCTGGGCTAAGTAGCGGCACGCCGGCCGTCAAGAGCAGAAAGAGTCGTTTCATTGCCCCAAAATACGCATTCAGCCCACTACTGTAACCCGATGCTGTTCTCACAAAAAAAGTAGCACCCACCGCCAACTCACAGGATAAAGCAGCATGCGTGAGCAAGCCGGCAAAATCTGGGTGGCGAGTGGGTGCTCAATTTAGAGTAGCCATAAGGCTATTCTCCGGGCCGTAGGTGCTTAGGTAAGAGCTTCCTGAGTAAGTAGATAGGGCTATTGCAGGGCTGCCTGCTCAACCTGCCCAAGCAGAGCCTCAAGCTGGGCGGCATGGGCATCAATGCGCTCAAGGCCCAACCGAGCCTCTTCCAGCTTGCCGTTTTGGTGCTGCTGAACCAGGGAGCGGGCCGTATCAAGCATTCTGGAAAGTTCATTCTCCAGAAGCGTTACGGCCGGAATACTGCCGTAGCGGGGTTTCACAATAGCATACAGCCATTCTCCGAGCGGGTTTAGCCGCAACGAGAAAAGGGCTTCATCAGGCTCCCGCACGCCATATATCACCGACCGCAGCCGGGACTTAAACAGCACCAGCTTGATCCGAGCCTGTTGAAAATCCAGGTTAGTTAAATCCATGCGCCGAAGGATAGTAGCCCGAAAGCAGAGTGGGAAACTTCCTTATTGTGCATCAGATCCGCGGTTCTCCAGGGCCTGGCGAGCCAGAACCAGGTCAGTAACATCAAAGGCAAACACGGTAATACCCGCTTTCTGGTCGCCTTCCGTAAACAGCTGATAGGTAAAGTTGAGGTAGCTGCGCTGCAGCTGGCCGCTGCCGTCGCGGTCGAGCATGATTTCATGCTCCTTGCCGTTAAACGTTTCGCCGGTGGTGTATACTTTATCGAGGAGGTCAATAAAGCCTTGTTCTATCACTTCGGGCAGGGCCTCAGCCACCGTAAGGCCCGTCAGCTGACGATGCGGAAACATCTTTTGGTACTCCGGGTTTACGAATTCAAACCGGTGCTCAGGACCCCGCAAAATGCAGATGAGCGCGGGCGTCTGCATAAAGAGGTTGTAAAAAGTAGCGCGTTGCTGCTCCGCAAGCTGCAGGGCCTGGTAAGATTGGTCCGACAGTGCGGCCTGCTGCTCGTTGGTTTCCAGGAGCTCTTCCACTAGCTTTTTCTGGTCGTGGATATCGGTGCCGCCGCCTACCCACATGGTGATCTGGCCCTCCGCGTTGAAGCGGGGCAGGCCATGCATGAGCACCCAGCGGTACTGGCCATCGGCCCGACGCAGGCGGTATTCAACCTGGTAGGGCTGGCCGGTGGTTACCGATTGTTGCCACTGTTGCTGCACGCGCGGCACGTCATCGGGGTGGAGGGCATGAACCCAGTTGCCGTTTAGCTGCTCTTCCATGGAGCGGCCGGTATATTGCAGCCAGCGCGTATTAAAGTAGTCCCGCTCCCCGCTGAGGTTTGCCGTCCAGACTAAAATAGGCACTGATTCCAGCGCGAAGTGCATCCGGTCCTGGCTTTCGGCCAGTGCCTGCTGGGCCTGCTCAGCTTCTAGTCGGGCCCGGTACTGCTCGGTAACGTTTTGGGTGCGCTGCAGAATAAACTGCAACTCTCCCTGGGCATTGAGAATAGGGTAGTGCGTAGCCTCCCAGTACAGCTCCTCTAGGCCACCTCCCTGCTCGGTGGGGCGCTCCAGATCATACCGAATCAGGGGCATAGTGTGGGGCTCCAGGTATCGGCGCACGTGCTCATGTGACTCCCGAATCACGGCTGCCGACTGCTCATCGGTAGCGGGATATGCTTCAAAAAAAGCCTTCCCAATGGCCTCCTCCCGGCTTTTTAGCGACACGGCCACGTGGCTGTCGGTGTTGTCGACGATGGTAGCCTCGGCGTTAGGGGCAATGAGCAGGAAGTTTTCGGGCAGCGAGTGAAACAGGTGCTGGTAGTCAACCGGGAAAGCAGACGTGGGCATAGAAGAAGTGAGGCAGAGTAGTGAGAGATGGTTCTGCCAGTAGATAAAGAGATAGGCAGAAACTAGCTAGGTAACGGATGCCAGATAGTAGCCAGAAAGGCTTCTAAAGACACTATAGGCAGCGGCGCTCTGGCCTAGCAAAGGTCAGCAAAAAGCCCCGGTTTTTACTGCTTTATAGTTGAGTTAGCTATTTAGCCGGTTGAATGACTGCATAGCTCTTATAAGATGTAGAAAGCAACTCGGTTAGGGCGCCAGGCCAGGTTACGCCCGAATCATGTGGATGTGCGGAATGCCATCTTCGAGGTAACCCTGGCCATGCTGCCGGAAGCCGAAGCTTTCGTAGAAAGCTTGCAGATACAGCTGCGCCCCAATTTGAATGGGCTGCGCCCCAAACAGCGTTTCTATGGCTGCAATTGACTGCCGCAGCAACTCCCGGCCCAGGCCGTAGCGCCGGGTGCTGGGGCTCACTACCACACGCCCAATGCTGGCCTCGGGGTAGCTGATGCCGGCCGCAAACAACCGGGTGTAGGCCACTAGCTCACCCGCCTCAGAGTGGCCTAGCAGGTGGTAGGCCACTTGGTCCTGGCCATCAATGTCCTGAAAAGCACAGGTTTGCTCCACCACAAAAACTTCGGAGCGCAGCTGTAGCAGGGTATATAGCTCGGTGAGGGTGAGGGCGTTGAAGGGCTTGGTGGTCCAGGTGAGGGTCATGGGGCTCGTAAACAATAGCTGGTGCGCAAAAGTAGCCTCTATGGCTCCAGAAAGCATCAGCAAAGCAGAATCCTTATAAATAAAGGCAGAAAGTCAGGGCCCGGCGGCAGACAAGTGGCTTGATGGATAGCCAAAAAGTTAGACGTAGTCAGGCAAGAATTACATGAGCGAACAAGGCGCCCAGGCGTATAACAGCCAACCAACCAGTAGCTGGTGCAAGTAGCCGGCTTTCCGTAAACCAATCGTAATCCGCATGGAATTTACCCGCTTAGGGGCCACTGGCCTCAAGGTTTCTAAAATATGCCTGGGCACTATGACCTACGGCACGCCCACCGACCGCTGGCCCTGGGCCCTGAACGAAGAGCAGAGCCGCCCTTTTATTCAAAAGGCCCTGGAGCTGGGCATCAATTTCTTCGACACCGCCGACGTGTACTCTAACGGCGCCAGTGAGGAGGTAGTAGGCCGCGCCCTGCGTGATTTTGCCCAGCGCGATGAGGTAGTGCTGGCTACTAAAGTGTATAACCCCATGGGGCCGGGGCCAAACCAACGGGGCCTTTCGCGCAAGCACATTATGAGCGCCATTGATGCCAGCCTCAAGCGCCTGGGCACCGATTACGTAGACCTCTACCAGATTCACCGCTGGGACTACGATACGCCCATTGAGGAAACTCTGGAGGCCCTGCACGACGTGGTGAAAGCCGGCAAAGCTCGCTACATTGGGGCCAGCAGCATGTACGCCTGGCAGTTTGCGCAGGCCCTATATCTGGCCGATAAGCACAACTGGACGCGCTTTGTAAGCATGCAGCCGCACTACAACCTGGTGTACCGCGAGGAGGAGCGCGAGATGCTGCCCTTGTGCCAGGATCAGGAAATTGGCGTGATTCCTTGGTCGCCGCTGGCACGTGGGCTGCTCACCGGTAAGCGGACCAAGGAGCGCAACGAAACCGAGCGGGCTCGCACCGATGCCTTCGGCAAGAGCCTCTACGGCCGCGACGATGACTTTGCCGTGGCCGACCGGGTAACAGAAATTGCTGAAGCTTATGGCCTGCCCAACGCGCAAATAGCCCTGGCCTGGATGCTGTCGAAGCCCATAATTACGGCGCCCATTGTGGGAGCCAGCAAGCCTGGCCACCTCGAAGATGCCGTGGCTGCGCTAGAGGTAAAGCTTTCTGGAGAAGAAATTAAGCGGCTGGAAGAGCTGTATCAGCCGCACCCGGTGCTGGGGTTCTCCTGAGTTAATGGCCGGAGTGGCCTAGGCCACTCCGGCACCTTCTGCACTCGCACTACGTTTAGGAAATAGGTTTTCTGACGAGAACCTCCCCCTTACGTCTTTATTCCTACTGCAATGAAAGCATCTTTGTATCTGCTGGCTCTGGCCTTAGCGAGTTGTGCCGCGCCCGCTACGCAAATCACTTACCAGCAGCCTAGCGTTACGTTTACCGGGTACAAAACCTACAATTTCATGGACGTACAGGCCCGTACTGAGGGCACCGCGCCTACGTATATCACGGGTGTACCTGAAATCAAAGAGGCTGTAAAGCAGGAGCTGGAGCGCCGGGGCTACCGTCAGTCCAGCACTCCTGATCTGTGGGTGAATATTGGCGTGGTTACCCAAGACAAGGTGCAAACCCGCCAAACCAATATCCGGGATGCGCCCCGCTACATTGGGCAGCGCAACTACCACTGGCAAAGCGAGGAAGTAGTGGTGAACCGCTACTCCGAGGGCACGGCCTCTATTGAGCTGGTAGACGCCGCTCGCAATGAGCGGGTGTGGGAAGGCACGCTTACCAGCATCATCTCGTCCAATTCCGATAAGCGAGCCAAACGCATTGACAAAGCCACGGCAGAGCTGTTTGCCAAGTACCCAGTGCCTGCTCAGTAGTAACTAGTGCATGGGTAGTTAGTACATTAAGCCTCGGCTTCGGTCGGGGCTTTTTGCTGACTATGCTAAGTTATAGGTTTGGCTAGATGCGGAATGTCAAAATTTATGCTTGGCTTTGGTCTTGCATGCCTGCTAATGAGAACTTGTTACGTACTTCCAGGACCTACTATGTGTAAACAGGTATAGGATAAAAATTTGGGCATTTAGCAAGGCATAGCTATCGGAAACGTTGCCGGTTATCTATCACAAACGTTTGGATAGTTTATCTGCTAGCAAGGCTTTTTTTAGCCTGATTGCTGGCAATTGAAGGTTTCTATATTTGATGGTAGCAGTGCCAACCAATAGGGGGTACTGCCTTTTCATCATTCGCTCTATTCACCCACTATGTCCCACTTCCTGAAGCCGGCCCTTCCCGCCTTGGCCGCGCTGTCTCTGTTGAATGCCTGCCAGAGTAACTCCTCTAGCGAAACCGCTGCCAGCGGTGCGGCACCTGAAGCCACCACCGCAACTAGTGACTCCGCTGGTGGGAAGAAGTATCTAGCAGAGCCGCTGATCAAGGATATTTACACTGCTGATCCTTCGGCGCACGTATTTAACGGCAAAATCTACATTTACCCCTCGCACGACATTGAGACGGGGATGCCGGAAAACGACAACGGCGACCATTTCGCCATGCGTGACTACCATATCCTGTCCATGGACAGCATCGGCGGTAAGGTCACGGACCACGGGGTAGCCCTTGATGTGAAGGATGTGCCGTGGGCCGGCCGCCAGATGTGGGCGCCCGATGCCGCCTTCAAGAATGGCACGTACTACCTGTATTTCCCCGTGAAGGATAAGCAGGACGTTTTCCGGATTGGGGTAGCCACCAGCAAGTCGCCCACGGGTCCCTTCAAAGCCGAGCCCAAGCCGATTGAAGGCAGCCTCAGCATTGACCCCGCCGTATTTACTGACACCGACGGCAAAACCTACATGTACATGGGCGGTATTTGGGGCGGACAACTTCAGCGCTGGCGCTCTGGCAAGTACGACGCCAGTGACCCCAAAATGCAGGAGCCTGGCGCTAAGGAAACGGCCCTCGGTCCGAAAATGGCCCGCCTGAACTCCGATATGTTGCGCTTCGATGAGCCGGTAAAAGAAGTGCAGATTCTAGGCCAGGATGGCAAGCCCTTCCTGTCGGGCGATAACACGCACCGCTTCTTCGAGGGCGGCTGGATGCACAAGTACAACGGCAAGTACTACTTCTCGTACTCCACCGGCGACACCCACCTGCTGGTGTACGCCACCGGCGACTCGCCCTACGGCCCCTTCACCTACCAGGGCGTGCTGATGAACCCCGTGCAGGGCTGGACAACGCACCACTCCATCATCGAGAAGGACGGCAAGTGGTACCTCTTCTACCACGACACGGAGCTCTCCAACAAAACCTGGCTCCGCAACGTGAAAGTGACGGAACTGAAGCGTAAACCCGACGGCGGTTTCGAGACCCTCAATCCCTAAGTGGCCTAGCGTACCAAAAAACAACAAGCCCGGACCTGCCATGCAGATCCGGGCTTGTTGTTTTTAGGGGAATGGGGTACTGGCCTAGCGGGAGTTAGTTTTGTCGAGAACCTGCTGAATATCCTTGGTAGAGACCTTTTGGCCGGTTTCGGCGGCGCGGTAGATGGCTTGCAGAATCTGCACGTCGCGCAGGCCCATTTCGCCGGGCACGCGGGTAGGTTTGTTGTTCAGTATGCAGTCGGCGAAGTCGTCCATCTGGCGGGCTTGCTGCGGTACGTTGGGCAGGTTCATGGGGCCTTTGCTGGTGCGGCCGTTGATGCCGCCGTACCCAAAGGCGGGCTGCAGCTCCAGGAAGCCCCTGCTAGATTCGGCCCGCAGGAGGCTGTTCATGTTCTCGGCGTAGCTGGTGCGGCAGTCGGCCACGGCACCATCGGCAAACTGCATTTGCCAGTTCACGCCGGCCTCCACCTCCTTGAACAACCCCTTGGGGTCGGGGTTAGGCGCCAGCTTAGCCGTAACAGATACGGGCAGCTGGCCTTTGGTGTAAATCACGCCCTGCACGCAGTAAATGCCCATGTCCATGAGCGGCCCACCACCGGCCAGCTCCTTATCCACGCGCCAGGGTGTGTCGTTGCCAAACCGGAAGCCGTTGTCGGATGTAAGCTTGGTAATGGGTCCGTAGGCCTGTTGCTGGCCCAGCCGCATCATTTCCTGGTGGTGGGGCTCGAAATGCAGGCGGTATCCAATGCTAAATTTCTTCCCCGATTTCTGCATGGCCGCAATCATGCGGCGGCACTCCTCGGCGGTAGGGGCCATGGGCTTCTCGCAGATGACGTGCTTACCGGCCCGCGCGGCCCGCTCCACATACTCGGCATGCAGGCCTACGGGCAGCACAATATAGATAATATCAATGTCGGGGTTGTCGGCAATTCGGTCGAAAGTCTTGTAGTCGTAGATGTTCTTGTCGGGGATAGTGTATTGCTTTTTCCACTGCGCCGCTTTGCTGGTTGTACCCGTCACAATACCGGCCAGCTTGCAGAGCCTGGTTTGCTGCAGCGCGGGTGCCAGCTGCCCGGTGCTATACTTGCCTAGGCCTACCAGCGCCACGCCCAACTGCTTCCTGCTTTGCAGTGCATCCAGCGTAGCCGGCCCGTAGCTGCTTTCCTCCAGCCACGACAACGGCCCCCCGATAGTCGAGGTGCCGACCAGGGTAGCACCCAGGCCTAGGGATAAAGTCCGCATAAACTCCCGACGGGAAGCGGCCGAAAACTGGTTGTATGATTTCATAGTGCACTGCTGGGTTTTATCAGGCGTACCGCGCTCATGGGCTGTAGGTTACATATTGAGCGAGTTAAGTGGCCTAGAGCTGCCGCACGTAGGCTGCCATTTTCTCACGGGTGGCTGCATCGGGCATTGGGCCTTCGGTGGCGCGCAGGTTGTCCTGGAGGTGTTTGGGGTTGCTGGTGCCAGGAATTACGCAGGTAACGGCCGGGTGAGATAAAAGGAACTTAAGTAGGAATTGCGCCCAGCTGGTAATGCCCAACTCCGTGGCCCAGGCTGGTAAAGTATGCCGGTGTACGCGGGCCAGCAGGCTGCCCTCGCCAAATGGCCGGTTAATGAGCGTGGCCACTCCTCGGTCAGCGGCGGCAGGTAACAGCCGTTTTTCGGCGTGGCGGTCGAGGATGGAGTAGTTGAACTGCACGAAATCGACGCGCTCCTGGGAGAAGACCCGCTCCAACTGCTCATGCATACCATCGGTGTAGTGCGTGATGCCGATGTAGCGGATTTTGCCCACCGCTTGCCACTCCCGTAGCGTTTGGAGATGTACCTGCCAGTCAACGAGGTTATGAATCTGCATCAGATCCAGCGAAGTGCGGCGGAGCTTGCGCAGGGAATTCTCCATCTGCCGGATGCCCGCCTCGCGGCCCTGCGTCCAGACTTTTGTGGCGTAGAAGAAGCTGTTGCGGCTGTCAAGGTCAGCGGTCAGGTCACCTACTACTTCCTCGGCCCGGCCATACATGGGCGAAGAATCAATGACGCTGCCACCGCCGGCATGCAGAACTTCCAGGGTTTGCTGAAGTGGCGGGTAGGCAGTTTTGCTTTGAGCATCAAAGGTTTGCCAGGTTCCTAGCCCAATGGCTGGCAGCGGCTGTTGGCTGGAAGGGATAAGGCGCGTAAGCATAAGGAGGGGAATAGAGCCAGACCACTGCAGGCCGGCAAGTAACCAGGGCAGGAAGTTGTACTATGCCATAAAAGAAAGCAGGAGGCTATCTGTCTCGGGGCGAAATGCGTACAAAGAGCACTAGTACTTACTGGTTCAGCTGTTTGTGTGTTGTCATACAACTCATCGTTTTACCGCTGGTACAACGGTGAATCTCGGGCAACATGAACAGGTAGCACCCCCTGCGTTTCTTTCCTATCATCTGAATTCTTTCAACATGAGCAACCAACCCGCACCACAAAACAACGACTCTAATAACTCACAAAACCAATCTGGGCAGGCTGGCCAAAACGGCAAACAGCCTCAAGTAGATGTGGAGCTGACCAACGAAGTAGCTGAATCAACGCAATCGAGCCCCAGCACCGAAAACGACTTCACCGACGAAGGCGCAACCGGAAATAACGACTAAGCAATAGGCTACTAACCAACAAGGCGGTCAGGTAGAACTAAGCATAACCGCCTTGTTGAACAGCTGCTGATTCGAAGAGTACAAACAAAAGCGGCCCTCCCAAGCAACTGCATGGAAGGGCCGCTTTTGTAGTTTTACTGTTGACGTAGGCCAATCAGCACGGCTGGAACTGCTTTGCCGGAGCTAGGCTTTTTCAGCATCCTCCTGCATAAGCGTGAGCCGTCCTAGGCCAGTCGTTTCAACATGAGCAGATCCTTTGCCTACACAAGTTAATGTACTAGGGTGAAGATATGGGCTATATTGACACTCACTCGTCTTCCGGGAAGGTGCCCATGCCGCCGCTCTCAAAGTCGGTAATGGCCTGCACCAGCTCCTGGTTGGTATTCATCACAAAGGGACCGTAAGTGGCCAGGGGCTCCTCAATGGGGGCACCGGCCAGCACCAGCAGCACAGCGTCGGTGGTGGCTGTCAGGTGAATATCGGGAGCATCCCAGCCAAATACCACCAGCTGCTTAGTGGTAGCGGCCCGGTCGCTGTGCAGCAGAATGTCGCCCTTCACCACGTAAATGCCCACGTTGTAGTCGGCGGGCAGGTGCAGGGTGGTCTGGTTGCCTTGCTGCAGGTGCACATCAAGCAGGGTAATGGGCGAGAAGGTTTCGGCGGGGCCGGTGGTGCCCTCGTACGTGCCCGCAATAACCCTGATCTGGCCGAGGCCATCGGGGGTGGCTATGGCCGGAATGGAAGTACCCTCAATGTTCTGATAGCGCGGTGGAGCCAGCTTATCCTTTTTAGGCACGTTTACCCAGAGTTGTAGTAGCTCCAGGGTGCCGCCGCGCTTAGCAAACTCCTTCTCGTGGCGCTCCTCGTGCAGCAGGCCCGCGCCGGCCGTCATCCACTGCACATCGCTGGGACCGAGGGCTCCCGTGTGGCCGGCGGTGTCGCGGTGGGCGAGGTAGCCCTCATACACCACCGTCACCGTCTCAAAGCCGCGGTGAGGGTGGGGCGGCGTGCCCAAGGGGGAGTTGGTGGGCGCCACGGCCATGGGACCGGTATGGTCGATGAGCAGATAGGGGCTAAGCTGACGGATTCGCGGCCCCGGCATGGGGCTGGTTACGTCGAAGCCATCTCCCACAAATTTCTTGTTGCCATCAATTATTTGAAAAATGCGGCGGCCGGTAGTAGTCATAGCGTAAAGTGGTTTGTGCCTGATAAAACGAACAGTAACAAGCGCTGAATAGGAAAATAGTTATGGGATAGAAACGGAGAGAGCGAGTGCTGGGCACTTGGCAGCGGCTGACGAGTTTTTCTACTTAGCCGTGAATGCATTTTTAATGTTTAATAACTAAAAAATGTGACTATCGTTCTATCAGCTAGTGCCGCTAATTGATTGGCAAGCACATATGTTGAGCTATAAAATTTTAAGCAGATGAGAAATTTACGTTTTGCTTTCGTGGCTGCGGCCTGCTTCTTATTCACTGATTGCAGCACCAGCAAAGGAACCGGTACGGTGGTTGGCGGGGCTGGCGGGGCCGTAGTAGGCGGAGCCATTGGGGGTACGCCCGGGGCTATTATTGGCGGCGCAGCAGGTGCCGTAGGTGGCAGAGCCATTGGCAAACACCGCGATGAGAAAAAAGCTGAGCGCGAAGCTCGGCGCAACCAATAACAGAGTGGCCTAGCCGCTGTGGCGGGCCACTTACTGGAAAGTCCGTTTGCTAGCCGCCGTATGTGCAGCCAGCAAACGGACTTTTGTGTATCAACAGCATACAGTACTTGGGCGTTGCATGGCCCCGAATGAGGTAAACTAAGTAAGCCAGTTACACTAAGGCAGGATGCAGGCGCAGCTACACAAGGCCCTGAATTAAGGGTTCAGTGAAGTCTTGGGCAAAACCCAGGATATTGGGCAAGTGAGAAAACTCCGCGGCTGCATGCGTGGTAGTGAGAATAACTGCTTGCATTTCCGCGTGTAGTGCTGCTTCGGCCCCTTTGGGCACGTCTTCAAACACCAGGCAATTGCTGGGCGGCACCCCAAGCTGCTCGGCGGCCTGCAGAAAGGTTTCAGGATGGGGTTTACTGCGCGTTACGTCGTCGGCACTGACGATGGCCTGGAAATAATGCCGGATATTCAGGGTATCGAGTACGAAGTTGATATTGAACGGAATAGCTGCCGAGCCAATTGCCATGTTAATGCCTTGCTGCCTGGCCCGCTCCAAAAACTCCGGCAGGCCAGGGAGCAGCGCCAGGTGCGGCCGAAATTCCTGCTGGTAGCGCTGCTCTTTCCGTAGGGCCAGCTCATCCATTTCCTGCACCGTGAATCTATCTGGCCCGAATAGCCGCATCAGCACTTCCTGGTTCTTACCATACATCTGCGGCTTCACCTCTTCCCAACTCAAACTGCTTCCTAGCTCATGAGTGAGAATGTGGTGCCAGGCACTGGTGTGATAATCCATGTCGTGAATCATGGTGCCATTCAAATCAAACAGGAATGCTTTCATAGCCTCTTTCAGAACGAAGAAATGCCTGTTATACGGCTGCTAAGCTGCCGCCGGGTAGAGGCTGGTGGGGTTCAAGCTTGAGCGAGTTTTGGAAGCGTTGTCAAAAGTAGAATGAAAGTAAGAAGCTATTGCTTGGTGAAAAGGCTTGATTAGCAGAGCTAAGCCGACCATCCGACTGAGCTGGGTGAATTTGGATTCCAAAAAATGGAATCCAGCATAAAGTGAAAAACAGTGTTTAATGCGTTTTATAAGGGTTTGTGAATATACTACAGAGACAGGGGCTTATGGAAGGCATGTGGTTGAGCTATGACCGCTTATATTTATATCGGCTTGCGCTCTTTCCATGTCTCGTCTTTGCACATTCTTGTTTTCTCAGCCTGTTGGCAGAGTCCTCTTTCTGGGACTGTTGCTGTGGAGTGCCAGGCTAACTGCTCAGGCCCAAAGCCCCGCGTTGGATAGCCTGCGCCAGCTGGTACAGCAAACTCCCTCTGATACCAGCCGTGTGCTGCTGCTGTGCCAAATGAGCGACCAGTACTGGGTGCTCCGCGTTGATTCGGCGGCGGCGTATGCTAACCGGGCGCTGGCGCTGGCCCACCGGGCTGGTTACCGCCATGGCGAGGGCGAAGCCCTGAACCGGCTGGGATCTGTGTACCGCGAAAGCAACCTGGCGCAGGCGCTAGAGCTGTTTCAGCAGTCGTTGCACCTCGGCGAAACCACCCACGATCTGCGCCTGCAGGCCCAGAACCTGCGCAGCATTGGTATCATTTACGTGTACCTGCGCGACCGGCGGGAGGGACTGGCCTACTACTTCCGGGCTCTGCGCCTCGGCGAGAAACTGCATGATGAGAAGCGCATGGTGGTTGACCTCAGCAATATTGGTCTGGCCTACGACCTGTATAATGAGGTAGATTCTGCCCGCATTTTTCAGGAGCGGGCGTACCAGCTGGCGCGTCGCTTGGGCACCCCCACCAACTACATCCTCTATGGCCTGGGCCAGGTTGCCCGCAAGCAAGGGCGCCCCACCGACGCGCTGGAATTCTACCGCCGCAGCATTCGGGAGTCAAAAAAGCTGCACCACTCACGCAGCGCCAATTTTTCTTATGTGGGCCTGGCTACGCTATATCAGCAGCAAGCCCGCCTCGATTCAAGTATTTACTATGCGCGGTTGGGGTATCAGGTGGCCCGTCTCAACGGCTTTTTGCGGGGGGTGCTCAACGCCAGCCTGCTGCTCACTCAGGACTTCAGGGCCCGGGGCCCCGTGGATAGTGCCTTTAAATACCAGCGGCAGGTGCTGGCTATGAAAGATACCCTGTTTGGGCAAGAGAAAGTGATGCGCCTGCAGGGGCTTAACTACCAGGAGCAGCAGCGGGCTCAGCAAGCCAAGGCCACTCAAATAGCGCTCAAAACCCGCTACCAAACCTACTGCCTGCTGGCGGGGCTAGGGGTACTGCTGCTGGTGGTGGCACTGCTGGTGCGCGGATGGCGCCAGCAGCACCACGCCAACGAAGCACTGCAGGCCTCACTGGCCGAGCTGAAAGAAGCCCAGCTGATGCTGGTGCAACGAGAAAAAATGGCGTTTCTGGGCGAGCTGACGGCCGGAGTAGCCCACGAGCTGCAGAACCCTCTGGGCTTTGTGAAGCAGTTTGCCGCCGCCAGCACAGGTTTGGTAGAGGAAATAAACGGAGCCCAGCGCCTCACTCACGACGGAGCCCTTGACCGCGAAATTCTGGCTGGCCTGAAACAAAACCTGCAGGAAATCAGCCAGCACGGGCAGCGAGCTACGGCCATCATTAAGGGCATGCTGGAGCATGCCCGCACTGGCCAGGCCCCTCGCGTACCCACCAACCTCAACCAACTGGTGCAGGAGCACTTGCGCCTGGCCTACGAAGGGGTGCGCCAACAAGACCCGCAGTTTACGGCTCAATTAATTACGCACCTTGATGCTGCCGGGCCGCTAGTGCCCGTAGTGGCCCCTGACTTAGGCCGGGCAGTGCTCAACCTGTGCACCAATGCCCTGCATGCCGTGCGCCAGCGGCAACGTACGGCCAGTGCCAGCTATGAGCCGCAGGTAACAGCCAGCACCCAAACTCAGCCAGATGGGGCCGTGGTTATCAGCATCCGGGATAATGGCGTAGGAATACCGGTTGATGAGCAAGAGCGCATTTTTGAGCCATTCTTCACCACTAAACCCATGGGCGAGGGCACTGGCCTGGGTCTCTCCTTGAGCCACGATATTGTGAAGAGCCATGGCGGCACGCTGCATGTGCAAAGCCGGGAAGGCGAGGGTACTGAAATCATAGTGACCCTGCCAGTGGCCCCAGGCTAGCCGTTCTACTGGCTAGCTAACCACACCGGCCTAGCTTACTCTGGCTCACACCAGCAGGCGGGTGAGCCGCTCGCGCCACGAGGGCGTCAGATGGGGCGCTTCAAGCATGGCTTCGAGCTTACGGGCGTTCTTAGGGCCGGGGGAGAGGCTGTCGGTTAGATCCTGAATGGTCACGGCGTAGGGCGACTGCTGCACTAGCGTGATAGTGTCGCCGGCTTGTACAGTGCCTTCCTTCTGCACCTGGAAATAGATGCCGCTGCGGCCTGCCTGCTCAAAATCCCGGATCATCTGGTCATTTTGGAAGCGGAGGCCTAGCTTAAAGCAGGGTTGGCGGGGCTGAACTGCCATCAGTACGGCCGTCCCGATCTGATAACAGTCGCCTACCCGCACCTGGTCTTCCAGGAGCCCAGTGGTCGTTAGGTTTTCCCCGAAAGCACCAGCTGCCAGCTCCTCGCCCCCGAGGTGATTCTGCCAGAAAGCGTAATGCTCCTGCGGATAAGAATATACTGCCTTATTGGGCCCACCGTGTACGCGCAAATCAGCCTGCCCATCGCCGGCCAGGTGCTCTGTGTGCACATATACTGGTTCAGTGGTAGGCTGCTTGAAAATGCTGGTCCGGACTGGCTTACCCTTCCAACTATATTCCTGCGGTAACCCAATGTTGAGGGAGAGGAGTTGCATAAAGCGTTTGTATACAGATGAGCTGGCGCAAGATAAAGGCTTGCCGGGAAGAAGCCGGGGTTGCTGTTAGCCGCAGCCAGCGCAGCATGCTTCACAGGTGTCAGGGCTTTAGGAAAAAGTAAACCGGAGCCTGCAAAACCGCCACGCCCGCGTGCTGACATTGTGCGGCATAGAGGCCTATAGTGGTGTCTTTGTCCTGAACAACTGGCCTAAACGGTGCGATGTCAGCAACGCCTAGGCTTCACTTATTACGTCTCAACATCGGCCTGGCAAAACGGAAAAGAGACTTTAACTCCGCTCAGCATCACGGGCGTTGGCTTACTGTTTATCCAGCCGAGAGCGATACCGCCAGACCACCGCTGGATAAACAACATCAGCACACGATGTGACACAAGTATACGCCTCTACAGCCAGGCGGTTAGCAGGTGAGGGGCTTCGGTAGGTGAAGTATGACGCGCTTTCGTAACCAGCCTGAACACGACCAATAGCGGATTAATGGGCTGCTTCACACTTCATCCCGTTAATCCGACGCTTCGGTAACAGCAAGTTTCATCCGCCGCGGCATCGGGCCACTTTTGGCCTATTACTTCGCTGCCACCACCATGAAACGTCTGCTACTCCTCGTCCTGTTCTTCCTGACTCCGGCCCTGGGCCTGCTGGCGCAAACAGTTACCGCCATCAGCGGCACCGTCCGCGATGCGCAGGGGCTGCCGCTGCCGGGGGTTAACGTATTCCTCAAAGCCACCTTCGACGGGGCCAGCACCGACTCGCTGGGCCACTTCCGGTTTGAAACTCAGCAGCCCGCTGGCAGCTACGTGCTGCAGGCCAGTCTGCTGGGCTTCGTGACGGTAGAGCGGGCCGTAACTCTCAGCAAACAACCGCTGCGGCTAGAGCTGGTGCTGAAGAGCACGCCCCACGCCCTGGGCTCGGTAGTCATTACGGCCGGCGCCTTCGAGGCCAGCGACGAGCACCGCAGCGCCGCCCTTAACACCCGCGACGTGCAAACCACCGCCGGGGCGCTGGCCGATGTATCGGCGGCCTTTAATACCCTGCCCGGCACCACGCGGGTAGGGGAGGATGGCATGCTGTTCGTACGGGGCGGGGCCGCCTCCGAAACCAAGATTTACCTGGACGGGCTACCCGTACAAAACCCCTACAACGCTACCGTGGCGGCAGTGCCCGCCCGGGGCCGTTTCTCGCCCTCCCTGTTCAAAGGCACCGTTTTCAGCACGGGCGGCTACTCCGCGTTGTATGGACAGGCCTTGTCGGGGGTGCTGCTGCTGAACTCTACGGATCTGGCTCCTGAGACGCAAACGGGCGTTTCTGTGAGCTCCGTCTTTCTGGGAGCTTCTCGCACCAAGCGCTGGGAGCGGACTTCCCTCGATGGTACTATCGATTACACCAACCTCACGCCTTACCAGCATCTGCTGCCCCAGAACGTAACGTGGTTTCAGTCGCCCCGTGGCGTGAACTCGTCGGTGGGGTTGCGTCACCGTACCGGACAGGCCGGTATGTTGAAAGTGTACGGCACCTGGAGCCAGCAGCAGCTCAGCATTGGGCAGCCCAGCCCTGAGCCTGCCGGTATGCAGCGCGTGGCCCTGCGCAGCACCAATGGCTACCTCAATACTACCTTCCGCAGCCCCTTGCGCCGCGGCTGGAGTCTGCAAACTGGCCTAGGCCTCAGCCGCGACGACCAACATGTGGCGCCCGACACTGTTCGGCTCCGCACACTGGAGCAAGCCGCCATTGCCCGCGTAGTGCTGATCAATGACTCAGCCGCCGCGCGCTGGAATGTGAAAGTGGGGGCCGAGGTGCTGGCCCAGAAGGTCACGCAGCAAGTACAGCCCAACGCCGCAGCAGCTGCCACCTATGCGCCTTCATTTCTGGAGCGCCGCGCAGCAGGCTTCCTGGAAAGCGACTTTCAGCTCTCTGACCGGCTGGCCGGCCGCATTGGTGGGCGCGGCGAATACTCGGCGCTACTAGGCCACTGGAACGCCGCCCCTCGTCTGGCCCTGGCTTACCAGACCACTGAGAATAGCTCCCTCTCGGGTGCGTACGGCCACTTCTACCAAACCCCTACCACCAGCCTGCTGCTGGTGCAGCCTAACCTGCGCTTCGAGCAGGCCGCCCACTCGGTGCTCACCTACCAGTACACCCACGACCGGCAACTGCTGCAGGTAGAGGCCTACTACAAAACCTATAGCCACCTCACGCGCTTCGATGGCCACAACACCCTCAACGCTACAGCTTACGATAACAACGGCACCGGCTACGCCCGCGGCCTGGATGTGCTGTGGCGCGACCGGAAAACCATCAAAAACTTAGAGTACTACATCAGCTATGGCTTCCTGGACACCAAGCGCCAGTACCGCCAAGACCCCGTAGCGGCCGTGCCCACGTTTGCGGCGCGCCACAACGTGTCGGTGGTGGGGAAATACTGGGTGGCTAATCTGCACACCTTGTTTGGCGCCACCTTCAGCTACGGCAGCCCCCGCCGCTATAACGACCTTAACCATCCTGAGCATGGCTACAACCAGGGCCAGCTGCCCACTTATCAGGATCTGAGCCTGAACGCCAGCTACATCACCCGCCTGTTTGGCAAGTATACCATCGTGCATGTAGCCGCCAACAACGTGCTCGGCCGCCAGAACGTGTACGGCTACCGCTACGCCTCCCAGCCCGACATCTCGGGCAGCTACAACCGCGTGGCCGTGACGCCTACTGCTCCTCGCATGCTGTTTCTGGGCGTGTTCATCTCCATCAACAAGCAGCACCCCGGCAGCGTGGATGAGCGGCCGGAGTAGGCTTTTGAGTGACAAGGGAATCCTAGCATCGGAAACCGAAGTTGGTGGTGTAAGTTGCCAGCTCACTGTTCTCGCGATGCTAAGTAGAGAAACCTTTTACAGCCATTTCCGACGCATCTGTTTGCTACGGTGGGTTGCCTTACTGGGTAGCTTAGGTATGGTACAATGCGGTTCGGGCGACATTGCCCGACCGCCTGATTCTGACCACTATCTCAGTTACCGAGTAAACCCCCGACAGCAGACGGTACGCCTGTACTGGAAAGATGACAGGGGCGAGAAGTTGCGTAGCATTCAGCGGTTAAAAACATGGCTGGAGACTAGGCATCAGCGGCTACTGTTCGCTACCAACGGCGGCATGTATAAAGCGGATAATACCCCGCTGGGTTTGTTTGTAGAGCAGGGCGTACCTCTAACACCCATTGATACTGCGAGTGGAGAGGGCAACTTTTATTTAAAGCCCAATGGGGTTTTCTTCCTGACCACTAATGGAAAGGCCGGTATTACTCCTACAGTTTCTTTCCCGAAGCAGCACATTCAATATGCTACTCAGTCGGGCCCTATGCTGGTGCTACAAGGACGGATTCATCCGGCGTTCAAAGCTCATTCCACTAACCTGAACATTCGCAATGGGGTGGGCATACTGCCAGATGGCACCGTGTTATTTGTAATGTCAAAGCAGAAAGTCAGTCTATACGATTTTGCTCTTTACTTCCAGCAGCAAGGGTGTCAGACGGCATTATATCTCGATGGATTTGTGTCACGAGCTTACTTGCCAGAACAGGAGTGGAGACAGACCGATGGGGATTTTGGTGTAATCATCGGCGTAACACGTTCTAGCCAGTAACCACTTCGGCTTACCTACAAGCCAACATTCATTACGTCAAGAGCCACAGCTTACTAGCTGCGGCTCTTGTGCGTTTAGTGTCATCCGTAATCAAGCGTTTATCAGCCATTCACCTCATCACTTACAGAAGATTACACTTCATCCCATAAATCCGACGCTTCGGTAACAGCGAATTTCTTTGGGGCCGGGGCTAGGCCACCTTTGAAGCATCAACCACCACAAACCCTGTTCACCATGAAAAAGTCGGTGTTTACCCTCGCCCTTGTAGCCGCTTCCTTTGCCGCCGTAGCTCAGGCCCCAGCGCCAGCTACCGCTACCGCTACCGCTGCCACTGCCACCGACAGCTACACCGCCATGATGAGCACTACCATTCAGGAGCTCATGAGCACCGGTGATGCTGCAAAACTGAAGCAAGTAGATGCCAGGCTGGAGCGCGCCGCTCAGGTAGCTCCTAAAGATTGGCTGCCCCGCTATTACCAGGCCTACGCCCGCCTCATCACCTGCTTCGTAAGCCAGGAAGACGGCGACACCAAAGACAAGTACCTCGACCAAGCCGAGGCGGCCCTAACCCAAGCTCAGAAGTTGGGCGCCGACGAATCGGAGCGGTTGGTGCTACAGGCCTACATCTACCAGGCCCGCTTGGGTATTTCGCCCATGGTGCGCTCCATGAAGTACTCCAAAATGGTAACGGAAACGCTTGGCGAGGCTAAAAAAGCCAATGCCGCCAACCCGCGCATTTACCTGGTGCAGGCCAACAACGTGTACTATACTCCCGCTATGTTCGGGGGTGGGGCCGATGTGGCTAAACCACTCTATCAGGAAGCTAAAGCGCGCTTCGCTGCCTTCCAGCCTAAATCTGGGCTGATGCCTAACTGGGGCGAGCGGCAGCTAACCGGTCGGCTAAAAAGCTACGAAACCGCTTCCACAAACTAGAGCGGTAGCGGGCCGAAGCCAGCACTGCTGGCTTCCGTATCTTTCAGTTGCGTTATTTGCCTGCCTAAGGCTTTGCATATGCTTGAACCTGCTCTGTCGTCGGGGCGCCCCGCCCCGCCGGAACCTGCCACCACGCGGGCAAACTCCGTCTACAACCTAGGGAAACACTACCCGCACCGACAGTGGCTCACCATGGCAGGGCTCATGCTAGGCCTATCCATCGGGCTGTCGTTTCTGTTCTGCAACGGCTGCAAGATCTGGAGTGAAGATTTCCTGGTTACGTTCGGCTACAACTTCGCCTACACCTTTGGGCTGTGGTTGGCCAATGGCTACCCTAACGAGTGGCTTAACCGCCGCGTCGATTGGACGGTGCAGCCCGTTCGGCGGTTCCTGACTACGCTGGCGTTTTCACTGGTGCTGTCGTTACTGGTCATTCTGCTGGTCACGGGAAGTTTTATGGTGTTGTACCACCACCGGCCGCTTAGCTCGCTTACGTGGCGCCCCTTTGTGGTACCACTGCTGATTACGGTGGTTATTTCGCTGTTCATGCATAGTCGCTCTTTTCTGCTGGGGTGGCGTGAAGCGGCCATTCAGGCCGTGCGCCTGCAGAAGGAAAATGCCCAGGCCCAGGCTGACTCTCTGCGGCGGCAGCTTGACCCGCACTTTCTGTTCAACTCCCTGAATGCCCTAACCTCCTTGGTGGAGGAAAACGACCCGGCCCGCGCCTCACGCTTCATCCGTCAGCTCAGCCAGGTGTATCGCTACGTGCTCGATAGTCAGGAGCAGGAGATAGTACCGCTGGCGGAAGAAATGAAGTTCGTAGAAGCCTACTTGTTTCTGCAGCATACCCGCCTGGGCGAAGGGGTGCAAGTAGAAATAGAGTTGCCCACGGCGGCGCTGGATGCCCTACTGGTGCCGCCGCTGGCCGTGCAGCTCCTGCTCGAAAATGCCCTCAAGCACAACGCCACCTCCCAGCGCAACCCACTCCGCATTCGTATTGAGCTTGATGAAGCAGCCCGCACCCTCACCGTGCGCAATGACCGCCGCCCCCGCCGCCTCACCGATGGGGAATCAACTGGCCTAGGCCTCAATAACCTGCAAGCCCGTTATGCCTTCCTTACTAAGCAGCCCGTGGTAATTGAGCAAACGGAAACCGAGTTCTATGTAACGCTGCCGCTCCTAGAGTTGCGCTAACCAAGAGGCCTGAGCGGCCCTTCCGTTCTCCTAACTTCTGCGTTACCCTTCCCTTTTATTTACCCCGATTACTACCTGTTTGTATGGCCTCAACTGCTACCCTTCGGGCCCTGATTATTGAAGACGAACCGTTGGCTATACGCCGCCTCACGGAGCTACTGCGCAAGCAGCCGCAGCCAGTGGAGGTAATCGGAACGGCCGAGTCGGTGGCGGAGGCGGAGGCCCTGCTGCAGTCTCTGCGGACGGCGCCGGATGTGCTGTTTTTGGATATTCACCTGGCCGATGGGTTGAGCTTCGAGCTGTTTGAGCGCTTGGAAATTGTTAGCCCCGTCATCTTCACCACGGCCTACGATAAATACGCCCTCCGCGCCTTCAAGGTGAATAGCGTAGACTATCTGCTCAAGCCCATTGACCCGGAAGAACTGACGGCTGCTCTGGCCAAACTGGAGCGCCAGCGCCAAGCCGCTACTCCCACCTTCGATGCCAACCTACTAGCCCAAGTGCTGCGCCAGGCCCAGCCCGCCAAGGAGTATAAGTCGCGGTTTGTGGTGCGGGTAGGAGAGCACCTAAAGGCTATTCCGGTCGAGCAGATTGCCTACTTCGCCAGCTTAGAAAAAGTGACCCTCCTGCATACCCGGGAGGGTCGCAAATTTGTGGTTGACTACACGCTAGAGCAACTCGAAGGCATGCTCGACCCCACTGAGTTTTTCCGCCTCAACCGTGCCTACCTGGCCCACGCCGAGGCCATCCACGACATCATCCACTACACCAACTCCCGCCTCCAAACCATCCTCAAGCCCACTGCCCCCGATAATGACACCGTGCTGGTAAGCCGCGAGAAAGTAGCCGCGTTTAAAGCGTGGCTAGATCGGTGAGGTGGTAGGGGGTAAGAAGGAATTTTGGACGAGAGTAACTCGTCATACTGAGCGCAGCTGAAGCATCGCTACTGCTTAAACTAGTACAATAGTCAATGATAAATCTTCGGACATTTGATTCGCTTCAGACTTTTCTACTGCAAATACCTGCTCTTGAAGGTGTGGATGGTAAAGAGATCAATGAAGATGGGTTGTGGTGGGTAAAATTTAGAATTGATATCAAGCATCCATTGGCATGGCAAGTGGTGCAGGAGCTAGGCCACGTTGTCAATTATCTGTCTTTGCACGAGAAATTGCCAACTAGATTTTATCCGGTTTCTCCACCGCCATATATGAACGGTGGACCTGAGGAGTTTCTGTCTTGGGTGATTGAGAATACGAGTAAGGACTTCACACCAAATAACCTTAAAACTTGGTTAGAGGGCAGGTTGCCTCAGCCTGTTTATGATGAAACAGAATGGCTAACTGATTCTGAAGAGGATAACTGATTTTTACTCTTCAATGTAGCGGTAGAGATGCTTCGGCAAGCTCAGCATGAAGGCCTTGGCCTAATTACTATTCACCCTTCCAGCCAGCTCTTCACGGCCGCCGCCTTTTCCCGGCTCACTAGCACCTCCTCACTTGGAGTGGGGTGCAGATCTAGCAGCAGCTTGCCATTAAAGTGCGGGTGCAGGCGTTGCACGGCGGGTAGTTGAGCAATGAACTGGCGGTTGAGACGGAAAAACTGCGTGGGGTCTAGCAAGCTTTCTAATTGCTCTAGGGTATAATCGACCACAAAACGGCGGCCATCCGTGGCGGCGAGGGTGGTAGTTTCGTGGCGGCTCTGGAACCAGGCCACCTGGCTGGCGGCGAGGGGGAGCAATTGTTCTCCGCTGCGCACCAGGAAGCGGTTTTTGTACTGGCGGTCGGGGCGGGGGAGGGCGTCGAGCAGGCGCTCCAGGCGATGCGCGGTATCGTCTGGCTGAGGGGTTTCGGTGGTAGGTGACGCAGCCGGCGCGGCGTGCCACTCCCGGAGCTTGGCAAGGGCGGCTTGCAATTCGGCCAGCTTCACGGGCTTCAGCAGGTAGTCGACGCTGTTGGCTTTAAAGGCCCGGATGGCGTAGGCGTCGTAAGCGGTGGTGAAGATAACGGGGCTGCGTACTACCAGCTGATCAAACACATCCAGGCTCAGGCCGTCGGCCAATTGAATATCAGATAGAATAAGGTCGGGGGCCGGGTTTACGCTGAGCCACTGCACGGCCCCGGCCACGCTGTCGAGCACGGCGGCAACTTGGGCTTCTGGCGCAGCTTGCCGGAGCAGGCGTTGGAGCCGCTCGGCGGCCGGGTATTCATCTTCGAGCAGCAGAGCAATCATTAAGTGGTGAAATAGCGAATGGTGAGGTTATGAAGAGTAACTATCAGGAGGCGTAGTGCAATACTATGCTAGCGTGCTGGCAGCAGTGGGAGCTTTACCTGAAAGACCCCATTAGCTGCACTCACCACAACGGGCAGGAGCGCACCTAACAATTCGTAGCGGTGGCGCACGTTGCGTAGGCCAGTGCCGGTGCCGGGCGCAAGGCCTGCCGTGCGGGGGCGTAACGTGTTTTCAACCACAATATAGTGCGCGGTAAGGTCGGCGGTAAGGTGCAGCTCCAGCGGGTGCTCCCGCGAGGCTACGTTGTGCTTCAGGGCGTTTTCCACTAGCAGCTGAATGCTCAGCGGCGCCACCAACTGGCCTAGGGCTTCGGGTGGTACATGCTGGGTCACGCGCAGGTTGTCACGGAAACGGACTTTATGAAGGGCCAGGTAAGTGTCTACGAACGCCAGTTCTTCGCTTAGGAGCACGGTGGTTCTCTCACGGGCCAGTAGCACGTAGCGGTACACATCGGAGAGCTGTTCCACAAACCGCTGGGCCGGCTCATTTTCCGGCTCAACCAAAGCCGAGAGGGTGTTAAGAGAGTTAAAGAGGAAGTGCGGATCGAGCTGACTTTGCAGAGCTTCGAGCTGGCTTTGCACGCCCGCACTCTGGAGCTGCTCAGCGCGGCGCACGTTCTGCTCCCATTGCTGGAAGAAGTGGCGGCTTTCATAAATAAGCTGCACCATCACGGTAGGCACCATGTTGAGCCCGAACTCGAACCAAAAGGTGGAAGCATCGAGGTGGCCACCTTGCGCCCAGGCAGCCAGGCTTCCTAGGCCCAGCGTGACCAGCATGGCCGTGAGCGTATTAGTGCCGGCCAGCCACCACAAGCGCCGGCCGGTCTGCTCCACGCGCGGCATTCGGCGAAACAGGCCTAGCCACAATGCCCGCCCCGATAGCCAGAAGGCTGTGGTGAATACCAGCGAAAACAGCCACGCCACCACTACTTCCTGCCACGAGCGCACGTGCAGTAGCCCGCGCGGGATGAGTACCAGCAGGGCCAGCACCGGTATTCCAGTCAGCACAAAGCGCCGGTCGTTGAGGGGGTGCAGGGGCGTTTGAGCAGCAGGGTGGGCCATGCGAAAGGGCTAGCGGGGGAGTTTCTGCACGAAGCTAACCATCACCTGCCCAAACTGAATGGGCTCCTCCAGAAAGGCATCGTGCTTGCCGGGCCGCGTGACTACCTGTTGCTTCGGAAACCTAAACGACTGGGCCCAAGACTGGCCTAGGCCAGTCGGCAGCAGAAAGCGGGTATATAACACGCAGCGCAGAGGAAGGAAAAAGCTGATCATGGGGGAAATAGCGGCAAATGAAGAGGTGTCGGACAGAGCAGGCTAGCCTATAAGCTGAGTTAAACATCCGAAATGCCCAGACTTATTTCCATCGAAAACAGGGCGAAGCGCAGCTACTGTAAGGCGAAATGGAGGAGATGGTAGGTTAGGTTGAGGGCTGCTTCAAACTGTCATTCCGAGCACCGCGAGAACTCTGAGTCAGCTTCTAGGCCACTCCCAGATTCCTCGTGGTACTCGGAATGCCATCTCTGCAAAAAAGAAAGCCCGAGCACCAGACATTGCTGCCTGACCCCCGAGCTTCTTTTAACCCACCCCTGGGTCTTTTCTTAGATAATGGTGCTCATGCCGAGCTTGATGTTGTTGCGGTGTACTTCGCAGTCGGCAATGTCGAGCACGCTGTAGGCAATGAAGTTGCCCACCTGCTCAGTACTATACAGCGTGGTTGGGTTCAGTTCCGGCGTTACTACGCCCTGGTCGAGGGCATGCTGCACGGCGTCGCGCACGCAGTCGGCTTCTTCCTGCAGGTGGAAGTGGTCGAGGAGCATGGCGGCCGAGAGGATGGTGGCCATGGGATTGGCAATACCTTTGCCCTTGGCCTGCGGGTAAGAGCCATGGATGGGCTCAAACAGCGCCGCGCCATTACCCACTGAAGCCGACGGCAACAGGCCTAGGGAGCCCGCAATTACCGAGGCCTCGTCCGAAATAATGTCGCCAAACATGTTCTCCGTCAGGATAACGTCGAACTGCCGAGGGTTGAGGATGATCTGCATGGCGGCGTTGTCGACGAACAGATAGTCGAGGGCTACGCTGGGATACTCGGGAGCAATGCTCTGTACGGTTTCGCGCCAGAGTCGGGAGGTTTCCAGCACGTTGGCCTTATCTACCAGCGTGAGCTGGTGACGGCGCGTTTCAGCGGCTTTGAAGGCCCGGTGCGCAATGCGTAGGATTTCCTCCCGTGAGTAAGTGCAGTGGTCGTAGGCCGAGGTGCGGTCTTCGCTACGGCCTTTCTCGCCGAAATAAATGCCGCCGGTCAGCTCCCGGAAAATCAGAATATCGGTGCCCCGGATGCGCTCCGCTTTTAGCGGAGAGTGTTCCAGCAGTTGGTCGTAGGCCGTGATAGGCCGGATGTTGGCGTACAGGCCCAACTCCTTGCGCAGGCCCAGCAGGCCCTGCTCGGGGCGCACTTTGGCCGTGGGGTCGTTGTCGTATTTGGGGTCCCCGACGGCGCCGAGCAGCACGGCGTCGGCGCGGCGGCAGGCGTCCAGAGTTGCGTCGGGGAGGGGCGAGCCGGTAGCATCAATGGCGCAGGCTCCCATCAGCTGGTAATCAAACGTAAACTCGTGCCCAAAGCGGCTGGACACGGCCCGCAGCACGCGCACGGCCTCACTACATACTTCGGGGCCAATGCCGTCGCCCGGCAACACTACAATGCGTTTGCTTAGAATACCCATGACTGTTGCTGTTCAAAAGCCGTGATGGCCGCCTCCTGGCTAATGAGAAAATCGATGTCGTCGTACCCGTTGATCAGGCACTCTTTTTTGTAAGGGTCCAACTCGAAATGAATCGCCTCAGTCCAGTCTGGTACCGTAAGAGTTTGCGCCTGCAGATCCACGGTTAAAGCAGCCTGCGGGTCCTGCGCTACCACTGCAAACAGGCCCTGCAATACCTCATCCGAAGCCTGCAGGGGCAGTAGGCCAGTATTCAGCGCGTTGCCCCGAAAAATATCGGCGAAGTAGCTGCTGACGACCACGCGAAATCCGGCGTCATACAAGGCCCAGGCGGCGTGCTCCCGGCTAGAGCCACACCCGAAGTTCTTGCCGGCCAGCAGAATCTGATGGCCTTGGTAGCGAGCATCGTTCAGCACGAAATCCGGCTTGGGCTGCCCGTCAGCGGTATAGCGCCAGTCGGCAAAGAGGTTCGAGCCAAATCCTTCGCGGGTCGTGGCCTTCAGAAAGCGCGCCGGAATGATCTGGTCCGTATCCACATTTTCTATCGGAAGTGGCACCACGCCGGAGCGTAGCGTTTGAAATTTTTCCATGGGGTGGGAAGGGTTGTAAGTTAGAACTAGACTAGGCTCCCCTCCTCAGATGAGGAGGGGTTAGGGGTGGTTGAAGTGGCCTAGAACAGTTTTTAGAACTAGTATTAGTAAGTCGTTCAACGGTGTGTCAACCACCCCCAACCCCTCCTCATCTGAGGAGGGGAGCCCTAGCTCTAGTGCTAGTTCAAATACTGCGTGATGTCTACTAAGCGGCCTTCTACCGCTGTAATAGCTGCTACCAGCGGCGAGGCTAACAGCGTGCGGGCGCCGGGACCCTGGCGGCCTTCGAAGTTGCGGTTCGAAGTGGAGACGCAGTAGGCGCCGGCCGGAATCTTGTCGTCGTTCATGGCTAGGCAGGCGCTGCAGCCTGGTTCGCGCAGCTCGAAGCCGGCTTCGGCCAGCACTTTATCGAGGCCTTCGGCAATAGCTTGCTGCTCTACCTGCTTGGAGCCGGGCACGATGATGGCCTCCACATGGGCTGCTTTCTGCTTGCCCCGCACGTAGGCCGCTACCGTGCGCAAATCCTCAATGCGCGAGTTGGTACAGCTTCCAATAAACACGTAGTTGATTTCCTTGCCCAACAGCGACTCGCCCGGCTGGAAACCCATGTAACGCAACGACTTATCGAAGCTGGTGGCCTCGCTACCCCCGTTAAGCACCGGAATGTTGGCCGCCAGCGGAATGCCCATGCCGGGGTTGGTGCCGTAGGTTATCATGGGCTGAATGGCCGAGGCATCAAACTGCAATTCGGCATCAAACACGGCGTCCTCGTCGGAGTACAGAGTCTGCCAGTAAGCCACGGCTCGGTCCCAGTTCTCGCCCTGGGGGGCAAACCGGCGACCTGCTAGATAGTCGAATGTGGTGGCATCGGGGGCAATGAGGCCGCCGCGGGCGCCCATTTCGATGCTCATGTTGCAGACCGTCATGCGGCCTTCCATGCTCAGGCCGCGAATGGCGCTGCCGGCGTACTCTACAAAGTAGCCGGTGGCGCCGCCGGTGCCCAGTTGAGAAATCATGTACAGAATTAAATCTTTGGCCGTTACGCCGGGCCGCAGGGCACCGTCCAGGGTAATGCGCATGCGCTTGGGCTTATCCAGCAGCAGGCACTGCGAGGCCATTACCTGCGTCACCTGGCTCGTGCCAATGCCGAAAGCTATGGTGCCAAAGGCGCCGTGGGTAGAGGTGTGGCTGTCGCCGCACACCATGGTCAGGCCTGGCTGCGTGATGCCCAGCTCTGGCCCAATTACGTGCACAATGCCCTGGTACTGGTGGCCTAGGCCATACAGCTCCACGCCAAACCTAGCGCAGTTCTCCGTAAGCTTATCCACCTGGGAGCGAGACAGCGGGTCCTGAATCGGCTGATCCTGGTGGCGCGTGGGCACGTTGTGGTCGGCGGTAGCTACTATCTGCCCCGGGCGGCGCAGCGTGAGGCCGCGGGCCGTTAGCTCGTCAAACGCCTGGGGGCTGGTTACTTCATGAATCAGATGGCGGTCGATGTAAAACACCGTGAGGCCACCGGCTACTTCGCGCACCACGTGCGCGTCCCAAATTTTATCAAATAAGGTCTTAGCCATGAGATGGGTGGGGGTGGTGAATAAGGGGGTGAGGGTAGGAGGGTAAGAGTTTGGGAGGAAGCATGGGGTAGAACCACAATGCTCGGTATCGTTGCTAGCAGCAGAGAAGCAATATTTTGCGTCTTGTAGTTGCTGAGGTTGTCTACCTCTCGCTCCGTGCTAGGCCAGTCATTCTGCTAAAATCGTTCAACGACGAGACGCAGGATGTTGCGTCTCTACTGCACGTCATTATGTTACCCTACCGGCACCAACTGCTCTTGCTCCACCATCACGTGCAAGTCTTCGTCTACCACTTCCTTCTGGCGGTCGGCCAGCACGAGGAAGGAGGCGTAGGCCTTGTTGAGGGAGGTGCGGTCAAAGTCGTAGCCGATTTTCTGGAGGCGGTAGGCCAGGGCCGCGCGGCCGGAGCGGGCGGTGAGCACAATGGCCGAATCAGGCATGCCCACTTCACGGGGGTCAATAATTTCGTAGGTCTCGCGGTGCTTGATGACGCCGTCCTGGTGAATGCCGCTGGAGTGCGAGAAGGCGTTGGCGCCTACAATAGCCTTGTTGGGCTGCACCGGCATCGACATGAGGTGCGATACCATAGCCGAGGTTTCGGCGAGCAGCCTGGTGTTGATGCCCGTCTCGAAGTTGAGGTAGGGATGCTGGCGGAGCACCATTACGGCTTCTTCCAGGGCCGTATTGCCGGCCCGCTCACCTACCCCGTTGATGGTACACTCAACCTGCTGAGCACCGTTGAGCACGCCGGCAATAGAGTTGGCCGTAGCCATGCCCAAGTCGTTGTGGCAATGCGTAGAAAGGCGCACGTGCTCAATGCCGCGCACATTATCCACTAAGTATTTGATCTTGGCCCCGTACTCACTAGGCAAGCAGTAGCCAGTAGTATCGGGAATGTTCAGCACGGTGGCACCAGCGCGAATAGCGGCCTCGCAGACTCGGGCCAGAAACTCATTATCTGTGCGCCCCGCGTCTTCGGCGTAAAACTCCACGTCCTCCACGAAGGACTTAGCCAGCTTTACGGCTGCCACCGCCCGCTCCAACACTTTTTCTGGGGTAGTGCAGAGCTTGAACTTGATATGCGAATCGGAGGTGCCAATACCGGTGTGAATGCGTGGGTACTTGGCTGATTTCAACGCCTCAGCGGCCGTAATAATATCATTCTCCACCGCCCGAGAAAGGCCACATACCGTCGCGTAGCGCGTCTGGGCCGCAATGGCTGCCACCGCCGCAAAATCGCCTGGGCTCGACACCGGAAAACCAGCCTCAATTACATCTACACCCAGTAGCTCTAGCTGTCGGGCAATGAGGAGTTTCTCGTCGCGGTTCAGCTTGCAGCCCGGCACCTGTTCCCCGTCGCGCAGGGTCGTGTCGAAGATGTGGATTTTCTGAGTTGCCATGTCTCTAGGGTTCAGTCAGCGAAATTTGCTGCCCGCAAGTACATGGCTTAGCCGTGCGTATAAAAACGTTTTCTCGGCACGCCTACTATTTCAAAAAGTTGGTTTTGTTGATCAATGTATTGATAGTTAGAATTTTATGTATTTGCTGTGTACAAGGGCAAATCTGTCTAATGCTTAATTTAGATGACCTCATCAGATAGTCTGATTTGACAAAAATGGGGTTATGCTGCCACGCCAACTCGCAGAATAGTGTTTCAAGAAACTATCTTCGGGTTCCGGAATACTGAACGCTATATCTACTAGCAAAAATCATGAAGGATTTTAAAATAATACTAATTCTGGGCTTGCTGCTAACCTTTAATATAGCATTTGGGCAGCAGCCAGATAACGAGCAAGTAGCAATTGGGAGGAAAGTTATAATACTTATTTCTGAGGGTAAAACCCAAGAGGTGTGGCAACTCTTTGATAAAAAGAATGTGCCTAATTTTTCAGAAGAACAATTAAGTACGGGCTTGGGGCAAATAAGCGCCATTCTTTCAACTGCCACCTCGTATGATTTGTCGATGAGTAGAGTGAAAATTATTGATAGTAAAAAAATAAATTTCTATAGGTTTAAAGGGCTTTCAAAAAGTTCGGATACTAATGCTGATGTGTATGTGGATGTATTATTTTTTGAAAATTCGAATTTGGTAGCAGGGGTGAGTCCTAAAAGACTAGTATCGGTGCAAAATATACCTCTCAATAGCTCGAAGGCCTTCACCACTGCAGGACAAGAAACACCAGTAGAAGACGTGTCTACTATTTTGATAGACAATATTACTTATAAAGTAAGGGGAATAAACATTGTCCATATCGAGAAAGATAAAGGACTGTTAGCCATTCAGGTTGAAACGAAAATGCCTGAAAATGGTAACGCCGAAGAAAAAGAGTTTAAACAGGCAGCGGTTAAGTTTGCTAAGTATGTAGTCGAAAACCACTATGTAGAAAAGGCAAAGTCAAAGGCCAAAGAGATAAATAAAAGCTACTGAAAGATATTGGAGTTTCTTTCTATGACCCGGAAAGAGACAAGGGTTTTAATGTTATGCTAAAGCCGGAAGATTTTAAATAGTATTAAATGTGAGTGAGGAATAATATTGCAATCTGACTTTTCCTCTGCTTCAAACCAGTAAACTCAGGAAGTCCTGCTTGCCGTTTAGGTATTCGTAGCCGAAGCCTTCGGCGGCCATGCGCAACTGGATTCCTTCTATATCGTGAGGGCGCTGGACTTCTAGGCCGATGAAAACGGGGCCTTTTTCCTTGTTGTTCTTCTTGATGTACTGAAACTGGATGATGTCGTCGTCCTCGCGCAGTACGTGGTTCACGAAGCGGCGCAGGGCCCCGGGCTTCTGGTTGAAGGTTACTAGGAAGTAGTGCTTGCGGCCTTGGTGGCGCATGGCGCGTTCCTTGATGTCCTCCATGCGGGTAATGTCGTTGTTAGAGCCGCTGAGCACACACACTACCGTTTTGCCCCGGATCTGGTCGGCGTACTGGTGCAGGGCCGAGACGCTGAGCGTGCCCGCCGGCTCCAGCACAATGCCTTCCTCGTTATACATCTTCAGCAGGTCCTCGCACACTTGGCCTTCTGGTACCAAGGCCACCTCATCTAGCAGCTCCCGGCACAACTCAAACGTCAGTTCGCCGGGGCATTTTACGGCGGCGCCGTCCACGAAGCTCTCGATGTGCTCCAGGGGTTGGCGTAGGCCAGTCTGCATAGCACGCTGCATGGAAGGAGCCCCCAGCGGCTGCACCCCAATCAGCTTGGTGTGGGGGCTCAACTGCCGAAACACGCTGCTCACGCCCGAGGCTAGGCCACCGCCACCAATAGGCATAAAGCAATAGTCAATGGAGCCGGGGGCGTCGCGCAGAATCTCCAGGCCTACCGTGGCCTGACCTTCCACAATGGCCAGGTCATCAAAGGGATGCACGAAGGTGCTGCCCCGCTGGTCGCAGAAGTCTTTCGCGGCCTTATACGTGTCATCGAAGGTGGCCCCGGTCAGGATGACTTCTACCTGGTCTTTCCCAAACAAGCGCACCTTGTTTACCTTCTGCGCCGGGGTTTGGGCGGGCATAAAAATGTGGCCCCGCAGCCCCAATAGCTGGCAGGCGTAGGCCACTCCCTGCGCGTGGTTGCCCGCGCTGGCGCACACCACATCCCGCCCCGACTGCTCCCGGCTCAGGCCGGCCATCTTGTTATACGCCCCCCTGATTTTGTAGGAACGCACCACTTGTAGGTCCTCACGCTTCAGGTACACCTGCGCCCCATACGCCTCCGACAGGCCTAGGTTGTGCTGCAGCAGCGTTTTGTAGATGACGCCATCCAGCGTGCGGGCCGCCCGTTCCACGTTTTCCAGCCGCACCGTGGGGGCAGAGGTGAGAGTGTCTTGTTCCATAGGTGAGTTGTGAGCAACAAAAAGAACGTCATGTCGAGCGCAGTCGAGACATCTCGCTCGAATCGTTGGACCTCACCCCCCGGCCCCTCTCCACGGGGAGAGGGGGAGTGAATACTACCCCAACGTCAGCACGCGAGATGTCTCGGCTGCGCACGGCATGACGTTCTTGTTAATTTCCAGAGGCTTTTAGCTTAGCTCCTCTACTTTCTCAGTGGCTTTAGAACGTAGCTCGCGCACCGTGGCACCGGTCTGCCACAGCTCTGAGTCGCGTACTTCCTTCAGTTCCGCTTCCAGCTCCTTGCGGTAGCCGGGAGTAGAGCCACGCTGGATGGTGCGGGCGGCTTCCTGGCCTGAGGCTACGCTGTCGTAGAGTTCGTTAAGTACGGGCAGGGTAGCCTCGCGGAAGCGGCCTTTCCAGTCGAGGGCGCCGCGCTGAGCGGTTACGGAGCAGTTGCTGAACATCCAGTCCATGCCGTTTTCACCTACCAGTGGTACGAGGCTCTGGGTGAGCTCCTCCACGGTTTCGTTGAAGGCCTCGGAAGGGGAGTGGCCCCGCTGGCGCAGCACTTGGTATTGAGCCTCGATGATGCCGGCCAAGGCCCCCATCAGTACGCCCCGCTCGCCGGTGAGGTCAGAGTACACTTCGCGCTTGAAGTCGGTTTCAAACAAGTAGCCCGAGCCTACCCCAATGCCCAGGGCAATAGCCTTGTCGTAGGCCTGTCCGGTAGCATCCTGGTACACGGCAAACGACGAGTTTAACCCGCCTCCGGCCACAAACAGGCGGCGCAGGCTGGTGCCGCTACCCTTCGGAGCCACTAATACCACGTCTACATCGGCGGGCGGAATGATGCCAGTCTGGTCATTGAAGGTGATGCCGAAGCCGTGTGAGAAGTACAGGGTTTTGCCGGCCGTCAGCTTGGCTTTCAGCGTAGGCCACACCGCAATCTGGCCAGCATCGGAGAGCAGGTTGGCGATGATGGTGCCTCGCTCGGCAGCTTCTTCAATGTCGAACAGCGTTTCGCCTTCCACCCAGCCATCCGCTTCGGCCTTGCTCCAGGAAGCAGAGTCGCGGCGTTGCCCAATGATGACGTTGAAGCCGTTGTCGCGCAGGTTTAGCGCCTGGCCGGGGCCCTGCACGCCGTAGCCAATCACGGCAATAGTTTCCTCTTTCAGAATTGCGCGGGCTTTCTCCAGAGGGAATTCGTCGCGGGTAACTACGTGCTCTTCTACGCCGCCAAAGTTGATGGTTGCCATGAGGTTAGGTATTGAGTTGGAAGATGAATTTGAGTTGTTGTTCTATGGGGGACCTCACCCCCAGCCCCTCTCCTCGGGGAGAGGGGTGCCAGACGCGGGGCCATGATGAATGAGTAATGTGTTACTGATCATTGCTCCTTGATAATTGCTTCTAGAACGCACCCCTCTCCCGGAGGAGAGGGGCCGGGGGTGAGGTCACATCGTGAATACCTTGTCGCGGCTGTTGAGGTAGTCGTTTTCGCTGACCTCCGGGCTGGGCTCGGTGCGCTCAAACTCGCGGAGTTTGTGATGAAAGCCCTGGCTGTCTTTAATTATGGCAATGCGGGCCGAGCGCACAAACTCGATGAGGCCGTAGGGCTGCAGCACCGTCAGGAGCTTGTCGGTTTCCTCGCGATGGCCGGTGGTTTCGAACACCGTGTAATCCTTGCGAATTACCACAACGCGGGCACCGTGCTCCCGCAGTAGGCGCTCCACAATCACGCGCTCCGCAATGACGTCGGTGGGCACTTTGTAGAGCGCCATTTCCTGCCAGATGACGTCCTCGTTGGTATTGAAGTACACCTTGAGTACTTCCACCTGCTTTTCAATCTGACGGGCAATCTTGCGCACTACATCCTCGGTTTCCACCACCACAATATTGAAGCGGTGAATGCCTTCTACCTCCGAAGGGGAGGTGTTGAGACTCTCGATGTTGATTTTGCGCCGGGAGAAGATGATGGCAATGCGGTTCAGCAGCCCCACTTGGTTCTCGGTGTAAGCCGTGATGTTGTACTCCCGCCGGTCGATGGATTGCTGGTGCATGTTATTAGCTACTAAATGGCCTGTCATGCTTGATCTGGCGTCCGCGCAGCCGAAGCATCTCTCCCTCTGGCTAATCACTGGCCTAGGCCTCAGCAGCGAAGCGGTAGAGATGCTTCGGCTGCGCTCAGCTTGACGTTCTGCCAGGCTTTTGAATCGTTCTACTTCAACCGTATCTCCCCAACCCCGCAGCCTTGGGGCACCATCGGGAAGATGTTGTTCTCCTTGGTTACCATCACCTCCAGTAGGAAGGAGCCGGGGTGTTCCAGCATCTCGCGGAGGGCGGCTTGCAGCTCGGGGCGGTACTCCACGCGGCGGCCGGCAATGCTGTAGCCGCTGGCCACGGTCACGTAGTCGGGGCTGGCAATGTCAACGAAGGAGTAGCGCCGGTCATGAAACATCTCCTGCCACTGGCGTACCATGCCCAGAAACTGGTTGTTGAGCAGCAGGATTTTCACGTTCACGCCGGTCTGCATGATGGTGCCCAACTCCTGAATCGTCATCTGAATGCCCCCATCACCGATGACAGCTACCACCGTGCGCTCTGGGGCGCCGTACTTGGCCCCGATGGCGGCCGGCAGAGCAAAGCCCATGGTGCCCAGGCCACCGCTGGTGATGTTACTGCGGGTGTGGTTGAGCCGGGCGTAGCGGCAAGCCACCATCTGGTGCTGGCCTACGTCGGTCACGATGATGGCCTCGCCCTGGGTCAGCTCATTCAGCTGCTGGATTACCTCGCCCATGGTCAGCTCGTCGGAGGTCGGAAACAGCTCGTCCTGAATGACAGCGGCAATTTCCTCCGCGTCGTGGTCTCGGAAGCGTTGGCGCCACTCGGGGTGGGTGCGGGCTTCCACTAGCTCTGTGAGCAGGGGCAGGGTTTCCTTACAGTCGCCCCACACCGGCACGGTGGCCTTCACGTTCTTGTCGATTTCGGTGGGGTCGATGTCGAGGTGAATAACCTGGGCTTGGCGGGCGTATTTGTCGAGGCGGCCCGTTACCCGGTCGTCGAAGCGCATGCCAATGGCAATGAGCACGTCGCACTCATTGGTCAGCACGTTGGGACCGTAGTTGCCGTGCATGCCCAGCATGCCCACGTTGAGGGGGTGGCCGGTGGGTAGGGCACCAGCGCCGAGGATGGTCCAGGCCGCCGGAATGCCGCTTTTCTCAATGAACTGTTTGAACTCCTGCTCTGCCTGGCCTAGCAACACGCCTTGGCCCCACAGCACCAGAGGGCGCTTGGCTTGGTTGATGAGGGCGGCTGCCTGCGCCACATATTCTGAGCGCACGAGTGGCCTGGGGCGGTAGCTGCGGATATGGTTGCAGGGCTGATACGGCGGGAACTCCGCCTTTTGCATCTGGGCGTTTTTGGTGATATCAATCAGGACCGGACCGGGCCGGCCGCTGCGCGCGATGTAGAAGGCCTTGGCCAGCGCCTCCGGAATTTCACTGGCGTCCGTTACCTGATGGTTCCACTTGGTAATGGGTGTGGTGATGTTGATGATGTCGGTTTCCTGAAAGGCATCGGTGCCCAGCAAGTGCGCAAACACCTGGCCCGTAATGCACACCAGCGGCGTGCTATCAATCAGGGCATCGGCTAGGCCAGTCACCAGGTTGGTAGCGCCAGGGCCACTGGTCGCGAATACCACGCCCACCTTACCCGACGACCGGGCGTAGCCCTGGGCCGCGTGAATGCCGCCCTGCTCGTGGCGCACCAGCACATGGTTCAGCTGCTCCTTGAAGTCGTAGAGCGCGTCATAGATCGGGATGATGGCGCCGCCGGGGTAGCCGAACACAGTATCCACGCCCTCCGCCAGCAGGGCATGCAGCGTGGCCTGGGCTCCCGATAGGGGCTGGGTGCTAGGCAACGCCGTAGCTACGGCCGTTTCAGGCGAGGTTGGCACGGGCTGGGGTGGTGGGTTCAAGTACATGGTCTTCCTGGTAATCGGTGATACAGCCGCGGCTCGCGTCGCTAACCGTGCGGATATACTTCAGCAGCACGCCTTGTTGCACGTTAGGCCGGGGCCGCTGCCACTGCTGGCGGCGTAGTTCCAGCAAGGCGTCATCTACCTGCACATCAATGGTGTTGGTACCGGCGTCCAGCACAATCCAGTCGCCGTCCTCTACCAGCGCAATGGTGCCGCCGTCGTAGGCCTCGGGGCACACGTGCCCAATCACGAAGCCATGCGTGCCACCCGAAAAGCGGCCGTCCGTAATCAGGGCCACTTTGTCGCCCAGGCCGGCCCCAATAATGGCCGAGGTCGGCTTGAGCATTTCCGGCATACCCGGTCCGCCCTTGGGCCCCACGTAACGAATCACGACTACCTGGCCGGGCTGAATCTTGCCCTGCGTGATGCCTTCGTTCAGCTCTTCTTCGGAGTTGAACACAATGGCCGGGCCCTCAAACCGCAGACCTTCCTTGCCGGTAATTTTGGCAACAGCTCCCTTCGAAGCCAGATTGCCATACAGGATCTGAATATGGCCGTCGGCTTTGATGGGGTTATCCAGGGGGCGAAGCAAATCCTGCTCGGCGCCCAGGGGCTGCACGTCGGCGAGGTTTTCGGCGAGGGTCTGGCCGGTTACCGTTAGTAAATCGCCGTGGAGGAGGCCTAGGTTCAGCAAGGTTTTCATCACGGCTGGCACCCCGCCCAGCGCCGATAAATCTTCCATCAGGTACTTGCCGCTGGGCTTGAGGTCGGCTAGTACCGGGGTACGGTTGCTGACGGCCTGAAAGTCTTCCATGGTGAGGTGCACGCCAGCGGCGTGGGCAATGGCAATCAGGTGGAGCACAGCGTTGGTAGAGCCGCCTAGCACGGTCGTCATCACCAGAGCATTTTCGAAGGCCTCGCGCACCAGAATGTCGCGGGGCTTGAGGTCGAGTTCGAGCAGGCGGCGCAGGTAGGCGCCGGCTGTGAGGCACTCCTGCTGCTTCTCCTGGCTAACCGCAGGGGAGGACGAGGAAAACGGGACGCTCATGCCCAGCGTTTCAATGGCCGCCGCCATGGTATTCGCCGTGTACATGCCGCCGCAGGCTCCGGGCCCCGGGCAGGCATTGTGGATGATGCCCTTGTAATCCTCGTCCGATATCTGCCCCTGCAGCTTCTTGCCGTAGGCCTCAAAGCACGACACAATGTTGAGCTGCTGCCCCTTAAACGTGCCGCCCTTAATGGTGCCCCCGTACACCATCAGGGAAGGCCGGTTCAGGCGCGCCATAGCAATGAGAGCACCGGGCATGTTTTTGTCGCAGCCCATCACGCAGGCCAGGGCATCGTAGTTGTGCGCCCCGGCCATGGCCTCAATGGAATCGGCAATGATTTCCCGGGAAACCAGGGAGTAGCGCATGCCCGCCGTGCCATTGGTAATTCCGTCGCTTACCCCAATCGTGTTAAACCGCAGCCCCACCAAGCCTTGCTCCTGCACGCCTACCTTCACCTGATCGGCCAGGCCGTTCAAGTGCATGTTGCAGGTATTGCCCTCGAAGCCCGTGGAGCAGATGCCCACGAACGGCTTGTGCAAATCAGCATCCGAAAGCCCCGAGCCAATAAGCATGGCTTGGGATGCCGGCAGGCTGTCGTCCTGGGTGTAGATGCGGCTGTATTTGTTCAAGGCCATTGGGTGGAGGAAGTTGTATTGTTCTGGTGGTGGACCTCACCCCCCGGCCCCCTCTCCTCAGGGAGAGGGGGAGCCACGGAGGCAATGAACAATGGGCTCTCGAGATATGATAAAAGATGGCCTAATGAAGGCGCGCTATTCAGGTTGGCTATTCATTGTCGTGAGGCTACCCCTCTCCCTGAGGAGAGGGGGCCGGGGGGTGAGGTCCACCGCTAGGCCACTATTGAAGCGTTGCGGCTCACGGCTTGCCCCGTTACCAAAGCGTGGTAATGGCTGGCGAGCATGCCGCCGATGGAGTGCTGAAATGACTTTTCAAATACTACATCATCCACCGAGGCAATGCCGATAACCTCAGCTGCGGTTCCCGTCATGAAGGCCGCCGAAGCAGTACGCAGCTCGTCGGGGGTGAAGAACTTTTCGTGCACCGTGATGCCGGCCTCGCGGGCCAGGTCGATGATGGTGTTGCGGGTGATGCCGCGCAGAATGCTGCCTTGTGGGGCCGTGTACAGCTCTCCGTCGCGCTCAAAGAAGAAGTTGGCGCCGGGCCCTTCGGCTACGCAGCCGTTCATGTCCAGCAGCAGGGCTTCATCGTAGCCGCGGCTTTTGGCCTCGGTGCTGGCAATGATGGAGTTAACATAGTGGCCGCCTACTTTCGCCTCAATGGGCACCGCTTTGGGGTTGGGGCGCTCATAGGGCGAGATGGTGAGGCGCAGGCTTTGGTCGCCGAGGTATTTGCCCCATTCCCACACTGCAATCAGTAAGTTGCTGGTGGTGGCTGCCTTGAGGCTCATGTTGGGCGTGGCGGCATACACCAGCGGGCGGATGTACGCATCCGTCAGGTTGTTGCGTTTCAGTACCTCATAGCTGATGCGTGTGAGTTCCTCTACCGAGTACTCCAGCGGCAGCCCCACTGCTTTGCACGAGTAATGCAGCCGCTCATAGTGTTCCTCTGCCTTGAAAATGCGGGCTCCGGCGGGTGTATTGTAGGCCCTGATGCCCTCGAATACGGAGTAGCCATAGTGCAGCGACTGGGCATACACGCCGCAGGTAGCCTGCTCGGCCGGCACGAACTCGCCATCCAAAAAGGCAATGGTATTACTGGTGAAATACATGGTAGTAAGTGAGGTAAGGAGAGGGAAAACCGGCTATGAAAAAACCTTTCCGAGCGCTGGGCTGAGAAAGGCTAGTCGGATCAGAGACAAGGCGCTTCCTTTCAGCCTGGCAATGGCAGAATAATGACTAGCAGGACGAGGCAGAAAGCAGTGGTCATGGGAAGCGGAAGTGGAAGGAGGAAGAGGGTGTTGGGAGTGGCCTGCCAGGGCCTTGATTTGATTCTATTCTTTGCAGAGCATAACAACCACTAACGGCGTTTCCGGAGGGAGCAGCCTGCGTGATGATGGCCCGCCAGCCGGCCGTTATCAGCGGAAGAAAAATTGCGGACCAGGAGGTGGAAAAGTGCTCGGGCATATCATCTTTACGCTCTATTGATGAGCGCAAGTACATGACGTTAATGCAGCCGCTAAAACTTTTTTCTTACTTCCTTACTATTTCTACTATTTAGTTTTAAAACAGCAAATGTCTATAAATCAATAACTTGACATTTTAATTAATACAATGCCCAACGAAAACACCGATCCGGTTTTTCAGCTCATTAAGACCCTGACCCGCACTGAGAAGCGGCACTTCCGGCTGTTTGCCAACCGGCAGGGCTCTACCGATGGGCTGAAGTTTCTGCAGCTTTTTGATGCGCTTGACGGGCAGGAGAAGTACGATGAGGAGCGCGTGCTAGCCCAGGTGCCAGCCATTAAGAAAGTACAAGTAGCCAACCTCAAGGCCAATCTGTACCGCCAACTGCTGGCTAGTCTGCGCATGTATCACGCCGGTCATAACCTCGATATTCAGCTCCACGAGCAGCTGGATTACGCCCGCGTGCTTTACAACCGGGGCCTCTATCAGCACAGCCTGCGCATGTTGGAAAAGATAAAGGCTACGGCCCATCAGTCTGAGATGCCGCATATCGTGCTGCTAGCTCTCGATTTCGAGAAGCTCATTGAAGGGCAATACATCACGCGGAGCCTGCGCGGCCGGGCCCGGGAGCTATCAGACGAGGCGACTGATACGGTTACGCACCTGGCGCGGGAGCATGAGCTTTCCAACCTGGCGCTGCGCATGTACGGACGCTACCTCAAAATCGGGCACACCCGCAACCAGCAGGATTACGAGAAAATCACGGCCTACTTTCGCAATGGGTTGCCCGCGCTCGATCCGCGCCAGGCGGGTTTCTACGAACAGCTTTACTACTACCAGGCGCACGTGTGGTACTACACCATTACGCAAAACTTCCGCCTGTGCTTCCGCTATGCGCAAAAGTGGGTAGACCTGTTCGAGAACAACCCCACCATGCGCGAGCAGCAGGCCATGCTCTACATCAAAGGCCTGCATAACCTGCTGATTACGGCGCATAACATGCTCTACTACAGCAAATTTGAGCAGGTTCTGGCGCAGCTGGAGGCCTACGCCGCCGACCCCGACCGGCGCACCAGTCCCAACATTGAAATGCTGCTGTTCCTGTACATCTACACGAATCGGCTCAATGGGTATTTCATGCGTGGGCAGTTCACGGAAGGGCTCACAATCATTCCGGATCTGCTAGAAAAGCTCGACTACTTCCGGATTCAGCTCGACTCGCACCGGCGCCTGGTGTTCTACTACAAAATTGCCAGCCTGTACTTCGGCAGCGGCCAGCCCGACAAGGCTATTGAGTACCTCAACAAGGTGATCTATTTCAAGGAAGCCAACCTGCGCGAGGATATCCAGTGCTTTGCCCGCATCCTCAACCTGATTGCCCACTACGAAGCTGGCCGCGACGAAGCGCTGGAGTATCAAATTCGCTTGGTGTACCGCTTCCTGGGCAAAATGAACGACCAGCAGCAGATGCAGGAAGCCATCTTCCAGTTCCTACGCAACCTCGGCGACATTGCTCCCTTCGAACTCAAAGATGCCTTCATCAAGCTCAAAAATAAGCTGATCCGCATTGCCGAAAACCCTTTTGAGCGCCGCCCTTTCCTTTACCTCGACATCATCTCCTGGCTGGAAAGCAAAATTGAAAATGTACCCGTGCAGCAGGTTATCCGTCGGAAGTTCAAAGAACTGAAGTAGGCTCTTGAAATTACCTTTGGTTGCTGGTACTAACTCAGAGCGCAATAAATTGCTGCTAGGCCACTCGCCACGCTCGCTATTTTGCGCTACTGTTCGTCAAATTCTACTGCAGGTGTATAGCCCTGATGATGTGCGTATACCTCTCACGCATTTTCAGCGGCAGGTGATAGAGGTAGACGGATTGTGAACGTGGTAAATGAGTTTAATTCCGTTTCAACAGTTATACTTCCCTTATGCATCTTAATAATATCCTGACTAATAAACAGCCCCAAACCTACCCCCTTTGACGTAGGCTTGGTAGTAAAGAAGGGAGAGAATAACTGTTGCTTTTCAATGTCGGAGATACCATTGCCATTGTCTTGTATTATTATCTCTGTGTCTTGATCAGTACTGGCAGTTTTAATAGTTATTTTAGGCTGAAAGGTAGTGTCTATTAATGATTTTTCATGCAGTGCGTAAATAGCATTATTGATGATATTGTAAATAACAGAGCTCATTTCAGCTGGTACTATTTTAGTAGTGCAGTTGCTGCCTGGCTCTTGCACTAGCTCGAAGGTTATATGATGATGAGTTTCATCTATTTCATTTTTATAAGCAGCTAATTGATTTTCTATAAAAGCGTTTATATCTGTTTCAATAAAAATATCAGATTTAACTTGTAAAAGTTTATCCATGCTTTTGATGATTCTTGTCAGGCTGTTTCCATGCTCCCTGATCTTTTCTGTATTCGTTTCAATCATGGTAAGCAACGGCACCAATTCAGCCTGAATGTATTCATCTGCTGCGTAAGCATCTTTGCTTAATATTTCTCTGCTTTCATCTAATAGTTCGTTTGATATAGCGGCAAAATTGTTTACATAATTCAGCGGATTAAGCAACCGATCAACCAGACCTTTAGTAAGCTGACCAATAGAAGCCAGCTTCTCCTGCCGAATTAATTGCTCTTGCGTTTCTTTTAGATCCGTGAGAGTTTTATTAAGCCCCTCAAATAAATCATCTGACTTTTCTTTCTCCTTTATCAACTCTTTCGTTCTGTCTTCCAACTCCTGGCGCGCCGTTGATAAGTCAGTGACCATTTTGTTGAAAGCCAGCCCTAGCTCACCTATTTCATCCCTAGACTTGCTGGACACTCGCTGGGTAAGGTCGCCTCTTCCCACTTTCGTAGCGGCATCTCTGAGCTTTAGCACTGGAATGGAAATACTCCTGGCTAACCCAAAGCCAATGCCAATACCAATGCTAAAAACCAGGAAGCTGAAGAATAAAGAGGTGATTCTGATTTTTCGCTTACCCTGAATTATTTCGCGGGTAGAAAAGGCTAGTACTACCTCTCCGTGCATTATGGGTGTGCTGAAATTCGTTCTTTTTATAACGGTTGAGTCATTAGAGGTAGCATTAACATCTATCTGCTTATTATCAGGATAGGTTTTAAATACTGTTCTGTTTATCTTATAAGTAGTATGGTTGGTGTTCCAAACTGTATCGGTCTGTAGTAAGCTAACAAAGCGTAGTAGAGGGTCTTTTTTTACAAAATCCATGGCAGTTTGCACGCCCTCAAAATTTTGCTCAGTCATGGCTATTTTAACACCTAGCGCAACTGTGTTTGCTTGGTTTTGCACTTCCTTATTGAAGTTGTTAAGTAGTGTTTTTTCCTGAATAGCAGGTAAATAAAATAAAACGAAGAAGGAAAAAAGCAATACAATGCTCGTCACCGCCATCCAGATCTTGGTCTTGACCGTTAGGCGTATTTGTTTAATGTTTTGATAAAGCGGTGACTTGCGCAAGCTGATTAACATACTACATGGGTTATTGAGTAGTTTAGACCATCAATGAGCCTTACAAAGACCTTTTTCCATCAATAGCTATAACTTTATTGCTGGCAGAAGCTTGAGTCACAATTCCGATGGCGCCACTTGTTTGCGAAACGAATTCCTCTAATTCTGCTTCAGTATTGAAAAAGTTTGGTGCAGCAGCTTTGCCCTGAAATACCAAGGCAAGCCAATACTTATTGAGTTCGTTGGCGCTCATGTTATAAATTCTTTTGCTGGTGCTTACCCCAATTGGCGTATTGCTCTTTAAAAGAGCAATAACAACCTTGCTACCATCGGGCCAGCGGAGTTTCTCCCCCCGCATTACTGACTTAAGCTGTTCCATTTTCATCTCCGTTGGAATTCCCTTGCCGTTGGCAATTACCACGAGATTCATGTCCTGGGAATTGGCTGGCTGATGAAAGTACAGGAGAAGCAAGAAGGGGGTAATAAGGAGTCGGGATATCCAATTCATACTATATTGTTTTAGAAGCCGACCGCTACTTGAAAGATTACTCTGTCTGGTGATGTAATTATGGGTCTCTGTGTGTGTTGATATTCAAGTTTAAGTACAGCCAAATAGCTCATTTCATATCGTAGGCCACCCACAAAAGACCGGACGTTATTATGTATGTAATACACTTCCTTGTTTCTATATCGAATGTCGTCTACCCTTATGTAAGGAATTATTTTATCTGTTATTCTAAAGCCGGCATAGGCATAAGAAGCTACTGTGCGTTGCATGCCGAGGCTGTCAGACCTATTCATGGCCATGCTGCTTTCTGCTAATAGCTCATATCTTTTAGAAAACACTGAATCGGTGTAAGAAACCGATGCAGTCATTATATTTTGAGTGATTTTGGAAAGGATCTTGGTAGTGACGCCACTAGAGTGATTATGCATCATGCTGCCTTTTGAGATTACATCATGATACAAGGAAGCCCCCAAACGAAAGCCATCAACCGGCTTTACATGCGCGGCAACGGTGAGTGATTTAAACAAGTCATTATCAGCAATATCGCCTGAGCCTATTCCATTACCAACCATAACATCATAGCCAAACCGCAATTGGCCAAGGTTTTGGCCTTGCAGGCTGATGCCGGTAGTATGTAGCGGGATAATGCCTTCCGAGAAAACTAAAGGGCGCTCAACGGTCGGGAAGAACACCCGGCCATGGTGGTAGGTGTCGTTCCAATAATTGATAGGAGTATGGTGCTTGCCAATGAGCACGCTGTGATTACCCGCGTAATTATATTTTAATATTATGCGCTCAACACTTATGTCAAAATCTGTGGGTGAATCAAACGAATACTTAAATACAGTTTCACCGAGAAAGGATAATCGTTCGGTGATTTCTGAGGTAATAAATAAATCCTGCTCGCCAAGCCCAAAATTGAGCTTGTCTTTCTGGTAATATGAATAGGCATCAACAAACCCTCTTATCTGGGTGCGTTGGGCCTCTGATTGCTGTGCCAGGCACAAAACAAAAGCACCTATTAAGTATATAATAAACGAGTAGTTTTTTTTCATACTTGCTACGTTGGCTCGAATTGATAATAAGCTAAGTGGTGTCACCAAGCAAAGAAAGTTTCGTTTATGCCGCTGTTTAATACCGGCTTTGTAAATTCTGGCCTACGTATATTTTGAGGTGCTCTATGAATAATTTGGACTAGACACCTAGCTGCTATCAGTGAGGCCCGCTGTTCCTACCTGATGGCCGTTCCGGAGCCACTGATTCGTGCTTTGAGAGGGTAACAGATAAGCTGCTTAAGAAATGTGCTTATATTCAGTGGATATGAATAAAATATATTGAAATGTTTCTAAATGTAAGTTGTTTTCGGCAGTTCAGCTAATCTTATAACAGCTCATTTTTAAGTTAACTTGCTTGTGACACCAAGCCTGGCATCGGTAGGTTACAGCCATGTAAAAAGCCCCTGGCGGCCATGCAGGCGCCAGGGGCTTTGAGTAGCTCTTACTTATTGGCTCTCTATGGGCTATATGGTAAGTGCCAGGAAAATGTATTTCGTGTCTAAGGATGTACTTACCAGTGTGTAATAGGTTGAGCATGCAGTGCCTGCACGAACAGCAGGGCCACCAACCCAGCGTACAATGCTGTACCTAGCCACGTCAGGAGTGTGGCGCGTTTGGGCACTGCTCTGCTAATAACCCACCCCAGTAGCGGCACCACTTGCAAGGCGTGCAGGCCCAGGAAGTGGGCAACGCGCAGGTCGCCGGCGCGGGTACTCCACCCGAGGCCGGGTAGGCCCGGGCCGCCATCAGGCGCACCCACGGTGTGCTGGTTGAGGTGAATCATGGTGCCTCCTACTACGCTTCCGATCAAGAATAGTAACAGGCCTAGGCGCACGCCCCAAACGTAGCCCGCCGGGCCGTGAGGGCGGTGCCGCCACACCAGGTACACTGCCCAAACTGTCAGCACAGTATTCAGGGCGATGAAAATTCCCATGAGGCCGAAAACTATGCCATCGAAGGCAGTGGCCGCGTTGTAGTGCGAGGTAGTGCCGCGGGCCGCCTGCGTCATGATGCAGGCCATTTCTACTAACATACTCAAGCCCACTCCCCAGCTTATGAGGCGCACTGCCCGTTGCGCCGAGGCTGGCAAATCGGCTAGTAGCCAGGCCAGCGACCAGAGGTAAAGCAGGCCCGAAATTGCAAATTTGGCAGGCTTCACCCAAACAAGTAGGCCGGTTACCATGCGGTGGTCGAGGGGTAGCAGAGCCAGTGTTACCACCAGCATCCCTACGTGCAACCAGCCAGCCCCTGAAAGCACCGGATTCACACGGTGCAGTACTCGGAGCCAGGTGGCGGCATAGGCCAGGGGAGAGGCTCCTTGGCGAGTAACTGAAAACGCAGAAGATGCAGTCATTTTCAACGGTTGAACAGCAGACATAGCACGAAGGGTTAGAGGGTAGCAGTTGATAGGGATGCGGAATCTGCGGGGCTATAAAAGTGCCGTAGCAGGCTATAAAGCAGCAGCCCCACCGGCCCAAACAGGAACGTGAGCAGCAGGCAGGGCACCAGCAGCAGGTGCGGCACCCCGCGGCGCCGGGCATCCAGGCTTTCCCAAATCCCAATGCTCATATCAAAGCACAGATAATGCACCCAGCCGGCCAGCAGGCCCCACGGGTCTTGGAACAGGGCGGCTACCTCAGCCAAAGAGTTAAACCCACCCTCAGAAGAATGCGGCCCCAAGTAGTGCGAGCTAATTAGCAGGGCGTAGGCCACTGCCAGCAGCAACGGCAGCGCCCCGCTCAGCACCAGCCGCCGGGTAGCGCGCCAGCGCGGCGCCACAAGCAGCAGGCCCCACCCCAGCAAAGCAACGGTGTTGGCCACGGAAAACAAAGAATCGGGGGCGAGTAGCATGGCGGTCAGGAGTTGATAGCCCAAACTTGCGCATTGTGAACGGGTTATAGAAGCGCAAAGCGGGTGAACCGTACCCCAAAGGCTGTGAACTGCCGCTAGCCGCCGGGTGAACTGTTCGCATATAATGCAGTGCGGCTATGTAAGTACGCGTACCTTTGCGCCGTGAAAATTTCAGCTCTGACGTATGTGCCCTGTAGCAGTCTGCTACTCCTGTTAGGAGCGAGCAGGGTGGCCTACTCAAACGCAGCACTGCCTCCTGATAGCACTTTTGTGCGGCAGGCCCACCGCCGGGCTGTTTTTCAGTTTGACCAGCGCTTCTCTATTCTGAACGGGAAAGTGGTAGGTATCAATGGGGTGAAAGGCGGCATTGAGTGGCGCGGGCGCTGGCGGGCCGGCGTGGGTGTATACCGGCTTTCGGGCGGGGTACCCACGCGTGCTGCACAGCCCGAAGGTACCCCGCCGGGCACTCACGATGAGGTGCGGTTTCGGTACTTGGCAGCCTACGGCGAGTATGTGTTTATTGGCAACCAGCGCTGGGAGCTGAGTACGCCTTTGCAGCTTGGCGCCGGGAGCTACTACACGAAATACTACTTCCCCGATGGCGGGGTGCGGCGCACTAGCAAAGAAGTTATTTACATGCTGGAACCTTCCGTAGCTGCGCATTACCGAATATTTCGCTGGGTTGGTGTGGGAGCCGGGGGAGGGTACCGGCAAGCTTTAGCCGCCGGTGAAGCTCCCGAGGATGACATGAGCGGCATTATCTTCTTTGGGCGGGTTAAGCTGTTCCTCGGCGACTTTGTCAAGGTTGTGCGCGGCCATGAACGGTTGTTTACCCAACAAGGCCTGAAGCCCACCAACTAGTGGCCTGGCACCTCAATAATAGAAAGCCCCGCAGTAGCTGATACAGCTGCTGCGGGGCTTTCACTTGCAGGAGAATGATATACTTAGCGGGGTATAGCTACCCCCTTGGCCGTGAGTGGCCGGCGTAACATATACCGATACACCAGATTTAGTGGGGTGCCAGCTGCATTGTAGTTTGTGGGCTGCTCAATAATCTGCACAATTTCCCAGCCCAAGGAGCCCATGTAGTTGAGGGCGCTGATGGTAGTGGCAAACACCTGAATTTTTCCGGCTTCCCGCATTACCTGCTCTGAGCCGCCCAACTTCTCATAGCCGTAACCGAAATCCACGAAAATGTCGTTGCTCTTTTCTTTCTCTGGCCTGCCAATCTGAGCGGCCCCCGTGCGCATGAGCTCACAGAACTCATAGCGCACCGGCTCCTGCGCGGTAGTAAGAGTTACCGGCTTGGTCTGGGCCATGGCGGTAGTAGTAGCAATTGCGCCAACAAGCAACAGAGCGGTAAAAAAATGTTTCATGGTAAGGGCTGAAAGTGTAGGCGGCACCACGCAGCAGAGCCGTTCAAGAAGCAGTAATAGAATACAGCACTACAGTACAGCAGCGCTGAAAAAACTGTAAAAAGGCTTTAGCAGGGACTAAGCCAGAAAAAAGTGCGAAATAGGATACAGCGGTAAGGGCCCCTGAGTAGGGGTACGCCAGTATGCGCTGTTTGCTGTATGCAAAGCAACGGATATATTACGAAAGTAAGAAGCTGCCTGCATATAAATATGCGGCCGGCAAAGCAAAAGTAGCACTCTACCGCTGGTGCGGGTGGGGCGCCGCACCCTGCCCGCGCATGGTGCCCAAGCGGTCAAGCTTGCCCGAGGCAGTGGTTTTAAACTGCGGTACATACACTACCTCCCGCGGCCGCTCATACTTCTCCAGGCGTTCTGTGAGCAGCGCCAGTAGCTGTTGCTGCTGGTGGGGTGGGAGCGGGGCGCCTTCTATTATAACTGTCACCTGTTCGCCTAATCTGGCATCGGGTCGCCCCGCCACAAACGCCCGCCGCGACAGGCCTAGCTCGGTGAGGGCAACCTCCAGCACCAGCTCCACTTTTTCGGCCTGCACTTTCACGCCCCCGCTATTGATCACAAAATCGGCGCGGCCCAGCCACTCAAACGTGTGGTTTTCGGGCTGCAGCTGCACTCGGTCGTTGGTAGTGATGAGCTGGTCGTTGGTCACATCTGCCCGAACGGTGAGGCAGCCGCGCTCATCCTGGCCTACGTGAATGCCCGGCAGCACCTGGTAGTATGGCGAGACACTGGGGCCGTTGAGGCGGCGCAAGGCAATATGCGAGGCTGTTTCCGTCATGCCATACGTTAGGTACACGGGTACTTTTAGCTTCTGAATTTCTTTCTCCAGGCTTTTCTCTACTGAGGCGCCACCTACCAGAATGGCCTTCATGCGGTTTAGCCGCGGGCCATGGCCATTAGCCAGCACCTCCCGTAGTTGCAGCGGCACGAAGGAGGCAAAATCAAAGGTGGCGGCGGGCACCAGCACCATAGGGTCGGCCTGGGGCTCTACAATCGTGAGGTGCATGTTGCGCTCAAAGGCCCGTACCAGCATCATGATGCCGCCCACAAACTCACAGTTCAGGCACACCAACATTCGGTCGCCGGGGCCCAGGTCAAAGTAGTCGCCAGTGCGGCGGGCAGAGGCCTCCAGCTGCCGCCGCTTCATTTGCACCAGCTGGGGCTTACCCGTAGAGCCTGAGGTGCGCAAGCCAAACTCCTGCGCTCCGTTTAGCCACTGCCGGCAAAAATCAAGTACCCGGGCCTCATAGCCGTTTAAATCAGCGGGAGTGTTGGCGGGGTACTGCTGAATATCCTGGTAGCGAAACTCGCGGCCATTGAGCAGAAGCGAATCGGGGAGGAGCGTGGAGGCAGGCATAAGGGAGTAGGTAAAACCGGTAGCGGCAGCCACCGGCGAGAAGGGTTGCTCAGCTAAGCAGCCAGCGTTGGTATGCTTTCGCGGAGGGAGCCGTTAAGGAGGGTAAAACTAGCAGGAGAATCACGCAACACCCTATTTCCAAGGTGCCATGGGTTAGCACATAGGAAACCAGCAGCGGCAGAATAAGCAAGCACAGCAAGCTGTTGCGCAGAAATATCCGGCTCTTATAAATACGCAAATTGTCTTCGGCCAGCCGACGAAGGTTGGGCCGAAGTCGGCGAGAAACTGAGTACAGCAACAGGCCTACCACCGGTACCATGGCGCCCAGTAGCAGCAGCCCCGGCCACGCAGCCGCCCGCTCCGAAATGGCGGAGCCCAGCAGTTGGCTCCCAAGCCCTAATACCACCGCCGCCATTATAAGGGTCTGCACGGGGTAATGCAGCCAGTGCAAACGCCGAATGCGTTGGATGTGCTGGTAAAAATCGGCGTTATTCATACGGTGCAAGCTGCTACTGGGGCCGGGCTGAGTGGGGCTTCTCTAGCCTTAACCAACTCAGTGCTTCATCTTCTCGTCTGTGGCTAAAAACAAGTATTTATTGACTTTAAACAATTTTATGTCGTATCTTAAGCAAGTCACCAACCTCCAAACGCCATGCATCCCACCGCACCAAGTCCGTTTGCTCTGGCCAAGACCTTTGTTTTCCGGCGCTATCTTACATTACGCCGCCACATGGCCGCTCCCGCAATGACTCCTGCCGTTGAGGCAGCCCGAAGAGCCCGCAAACTGCTGAAGAAACAAGCCAAAAACGAACGACTCCGCAATTTCTTTGGCTGGTGCGAAGGGTGCAGTGCCTACGGATCGATATTTTAATCAGAATCTGCTATACGCACCACGGGCCACCCAGAGTAGGTGGCCCGTGGTGCGTATAGGCCAGTAGCAAGAAGTGGAAAGTGGCCTACAACACTACGGTGGCCGAGGCTACCATCATCATGTAATAGTTAGCGCAATGCACCGTGGTTAGCAAGAGCAGTTCTTTGGCATTAAGCTGTTCAAATAGCTCAGTAGCAGAAATTGTGTAGTCATGATTAAGCTTTATCCAATGAAAATCTGGCTGCACAAGTAGTAGTTCCTGCTCATCTTTGTCTTGCAGCACGTAAGTGTTTTTGAGCACACTCTTGTTCTTGAACACCAGCGCTTTGTTGCCATCAAGCCTCGACTTGATAATGATTTTTCCGGCCCAGTGCATCTTGAAAGTCAACAAGACTTTCTCTTGGTCTTTCAATTCAATGGTGGTACCCCAAAAGCCTCGGGGTTCAATTTGAAAAGACATTCCATTGGCAAGCGTAATAACCGCTTTCAAAGAAAACCACTCAGTATAGCGCAAGTGGCCTAGCACCGTGCCATTAGCTAGTAGCTGAAATTCTTTGGAGCCGTTGGCTTGTACGGTATACTCAGTCATAATCGGGTATGAATACGGGGTAGCTCGCTAGCGCAGTAGTATGCGGAGTAACGGTAGCCTAGTTGCCTGACGTGCTGTTTACTCCCAAATATCGTTTGCCTCCGTCAGAATAATGGGTTGGTCATCGGTAATTACAATGGTGTGCTCGTGCTGGGCTACAAAGCTGCCGTCTGTGGTGGCCAGCGTCCAGCCGTCATTGAGCTGATGGGCCAGGGTGGCGCGGGTTGAAATAAAGGTTTCCACTGCCACCACTGCGTTTTTCTTGAAGCGCTTGAGGTTGTAGCGGTCGTAATAACACGGAATTTCCGTGGGTTCTTCATGCAAGCTGCGCCCAATGCCATGCCCCACCAAGTTCTTGATAACCCGATACCCCGATTTACGAGCTTCCTTTTCAATCAGCCCACCAATATCGGCAATGCGCACCCCGCCGCGAATGCGGCTAAGGGCGGTGCGCAGTATCTGCCGGGAAGCATCAACGAGCGGCTGGTGCCGGTGAATATCCGTGCCAAGCACAAAGGAGCCACCATTATCGGCCCAGTAACCGCCCAGCTCCGCTGATACATCGACGTTTACCAGGTCACCTTCGTGCAGCACCTTGCGGTCTGAAGGGATACCATGCGCTACTTCGTTATTTACGCTAATGCACGTCCAGCCGGGAAAGCCATAAGTAAGCCGCGGCGCCGATTTAGCCCCTAGGGCTGCCAGAATGCTTCCGCCATATTCGTCAACCTCTTTGGTGGTCATGCCCGGCTGAGCATACTCGCGCATTTGTTTCAGGGTGGTGCCCACAGCTTTACTGATGAGTTGAAGCCCAGAAAGATCTGCTTGGGAGGTAATAGACATAGGCGGAATGTTTGGCGCTCCAATGTAGTAGCGCAGTGTTGGCTGGTCAGCGTTGGGGCTTTTTGTTAGCCATTGAATGTTTGCCCTACTTACTTAGGCTTACCTTCCTGCATGCGTCGCTAGCTTAGAGAATTGAGGGCGAAGCGAGCATATGGCAGAGCGAGAAGGTTTATACCCTGGCCAATTGGTTATTTGACCTTAGCCGTTTCTGGCAGAAGCTGGAAGTATGTAGCCTTGAAACGGTTGTCAACTACTTCCCCCTGCACCTGTGCTTTGCGCACAGAGTTGCATAACCCGTCTTTAGCGTGAGCGTCGCCGTGCGAGTCAATGTCGGTACCGTCTACGAAATAGGCTTTGCCATTAACACGAACAGCCAAATCACAGCTCTTGCCGGGCAGGCCTAGGCGGCACTGCCCGCAAGCGGCGTCTACTACCTGCAGCTTCTTAGCCGGATCAGGAGTGGCCGTTGTAGGTGCCGGGGCCGATTGGGCACGCACCGTAACGGTGGCAAAGCTTAACGACAGGAGTAGAAGCAGGACTTTCATAGGGAGGTATCTGATGTCAAGAAATATAGCCAGCAGTACGCAAATAGAGTAAAAAAGAAACGGCTCGCCGCCGAAGCCACAAGCCGTTTTAAAGAACTAGGCCACTTGAGTCCGTTACGGGAACTTAGGGAACTTCGAGAAGTCGGGCTTGCGCTTCTCGATGAAGGCGTTTTTGCCTTCTTTAGCTTCTTCAGAGAGGTAATAGAGCAGGGTGGCATTGCCGGCCAGCTCCTGGATACCAGCCTGGCCATCCAGCTCCGCGTTGAAGCTTGATTTGAGCATACGCAGGGCCAGGGGGCTCTTTTCGAGGATCTTGTGGCACCACGCTACGGTGGTTTCCTCCAACTGCTCCAGGGGCACTACTTTGTTCACGAGGCCCATATCGAGGGCTTCTTGGGCGTTGTACTGGTCGCAGAGGAACCAGATTTCGCGGGCCTTCTTCTGGCCTACGATGCGGGCCAGATAGCTCGCCCCAAAACCACCATCAAACGAACCCACATTTGGGCCGGTCTGGCCGAAACGGGCATTTTCAGCGGCAACGGTCAGGTCGCAAACTACGTGCAGTACATGGCCGCCGCCGATGGCCCAGCCGGCCACCATGGCTACCACAGGTTTCGGAATAGAGCGAATCATCTTCTGCAGATCCAGCACGTTCAGGCGGGGCACGGTGTCCTCGCCCACGTAACCGCCGTGGCCACGCACGCTCTGGTCGCCGCCCGAGCAGAACGCCTTGCCGCCCTCACCCGTCAGGATGATCACGCCGATATCGGTGCGGTTGCGGCAAATGTCCATAGCCTCAATCATCTCCTGCACCGTGAGGGGCGTGAAGGCGTTGTGCACCTGCGGGCGGTTGATGCTGATTTTGGCGATGCCGCCGTGCTGGGTGAAGAGAATTTCGCGGAACTCCTTAATCGGGGTCCAGGTAAGTTGTTCAGCCATAGGGAATACAGTAGGGCTAAGAGGAAAAGGATGTTCGGACTTGCGCCCGGTAGTGCTCAAAGAACTCGGCGTTGGTGGGGCTGTCGGTGGTGATTTCGAGCAGACTCGCGCCAGATTCTGGTGCAAAGAAAACCGGTAAAGCCGACTCTAGTTCAGCAAAAGACGAAACAGCGAAGTAACGCAGGTTAAAATCGCGGGCCGTGTTCTCGGCGCGCAGCATCTGGCGCGTCTCGAAGAACTCCTCCAGCTCGGGCTGCTGGCGCGGGCCATCAATCATGCGGAAGATGCCGCCGGCGTGGTTGTTCAGCAAAATCACACGCAGATTGGGCGTGGGGTAATTGTGCCAGAAGGCGTTGCGGTCGTAGAAAAACGCTACGTCGCCGGTGAGTAACACCACGGGCTGGTCGGGCATAGCCAGGGCCGAGCCGATGGCCGTGCTGGTGCAGCCGTCAATACCGCTAGTGCCCCGGTTGGCGAATACCTCCACCATCCGGCCTTTGGGCAGGCCTAGAATGTTGGCGTAGCGAACGGCCATGCTGTTGGCGAGGTGCAGAGCGGTGCGGTCGGGCAGCTGTAATAAGGCGCGGTAAATGGCCGTGAATTCGTTGAACGGCTGCTTAGGCTGCCGCATGAACTCCTCCAGGAAATCCGTTGCCCAATTTTCAGCCGCCAGCCACGGCTTCAGATACGCAGCTTTAGCCGTTGCTTCGGTAGCGCTGAGCTGCGAGCCATTGCTAGGCCAGTTCAACCGCACCGGACCAGCAGGCGCTGGGCGCGCGGCCACGCGAGTGGCGTCTGGCTGGGCAATGTGCGCCTCACCCCCCGGCCCCCTCTCCGAAAAAGGAGATGGGGAGCCAAACGACTTGGTTTTGGTTACGTCAGGCTCCCCCTCTCCTGAGGAGAGGGGGCGGGGGGGGTAGGCGCACGCTCCAAAGAAATCTGCCGGCTCCATGCGTACCACTTTCGTCAGCGACTGAAACGTATCGGCCACAGCGCCCGCCGACTGAATGTGCCAGTGCTGTGCTGGTCTAACATTGCGCAGATAGAGCTTAAGGGCTTTGGAGATGAGAGACTGACCAAACGTGATGAGCAGTTCTGGCTTCAACGCTTCTTTCAAGCCTGGCTCGGGTACCGCCATAAATATATCCTGGTGGCCTAGAGGCCGCAGGCGCTGATCAAAATCGGGAGCGGCGGGCAGGTGCAGGTTCGCAATAACATCACCCACCACAGGCACCTGATAGGCCGCCGCAAACTGCCGTAGGGCCAGTAATAGCTCCGTGTTGGCGGGGTGCTGACCACCCACCACCAGCACGCGGCTGTTGCTCCGGATGGCTTGGCGCAGCTCTTGTAGCACACTCTCTGGAAGTTGAGGACGGCCGGGCACTTCGCGGGTAACCTTCACGCGCTCAAACTGCAGCTCCTCGCCAGCCTTGGGGTAAAAGGGCTCCCGCAGCGGAATGTTCACCTGCACGGGGCCAGCCGGAAACTGCTCCGCTAGGCCTATGGCTTCTGATACGATGCGGGTAGCATGCCACTGTGCATCGGCGTGCCCAGTGTCAGCGGGGAAGGTGAAGGTGCCTTTGGCGTGGGCGCCGTATAGGTCGGTTTGCCGGATGGTTTGGCCGTCGAGTTGATCTATCCACTCGGGCGGCCGGTCGGCGGTGAAGAGCACCAGCGGAATCTGCTGAAAGTAAGCCTCTGCCACGGCGGGCGCGTAGTTCAACCCCGCCGTACCCGAAGTGCAAACCAACGCAACGGCCCGCCGCTGAGCCTGGGCCAGGCCTAGGCCTATAAAAGCGGCGGCGCGTTCATCGGGCACCGTGCGCACCTTAATGGCCGGATGGCGGGCAAAGGCAATAGTAAGCGGCGCGCACCGGGAGCCCGGCGACAGTACCACGTCCGTAATGCCTAGCTGAGCGCAGATTTCAGGGATGTTATGAACGGCTTGGAGGGAAGACATATGGGACAGGTGGGCTAAGTAGCTATAAAGGCCGTCATGCTGAGCTTGGCGAAGCATCTCTACTGCTTCGTCGCTGTTCTCGTTCAGTAAATAGTCAGAGGTAGAGATGCTTCGCCAAGCTCAGCATGACGTTCATTTTACTAAACATACATGATATGTATAGGCCAGTTCATTCATGCAAAATGGCCGCCACGGTGCGCAGCTTCAGCTCTGTTTCCTGCCACTCGCGGGCAGGCTCAGAGTCGATGGTGAGGCCGGTGCCGGCGTAAAGGATGGCTTCAGAGGGGTGGAGTTGTAGGCAGCGCAGGTTTACGAACAACCGCGATACGCCCGTTTCCGGCAGGTTCACGGGGCCCAAGAAGCCAGCGTAGTAGGCACGGTCGTAACCCTCGTGGCGGCGCAGGAAATCTAGGGCGGGCTGCTTGGGTACGCCGCCCACGGCAGGCGTGGGGTGGAGTAGGCGGAGCATATCGGTGCCCAGGGTAGGGAAGGGTACTTGGTCGAGGTGCACGGCAAAGTCGGTGCGCAGGTGCAGGAGTTGCCCGGCGGCTACCGTGCGGGGGCCTCGCTCATCATATTCGCGCAGGCGCAGCTGCTTGAAACAGTTCACAATATAGCGGGCTACCATGGCGTGCTCCTCCAGGTCTTTGTGGGCCCAGCGCGCCGTAGCCGGTTTCATGCCGGGCATCAGCGGCTGAGTGCCTGCCAGCGCCATCGTCCGGAACACGTGGTCTTCGGTGATTTCAGCCAGTACTTCCGGCGTAGCACCCAGCCAGGTGCCCACGCCCGGCGCACTCACCAACGACACAAAGGCGTTGGGGTACCGCTCCTGCAGTTCCTCAAAAGCAACCAGCGCATCAAAACCCGCCGGCAGTGGCCTACGCACCGCCCGGCTCGAGACTACTTTATACACCGAACCAGCTTCAATGGCCGCCACCCCAGAAGCCACCAGCTCCTCATACTCCTCGCGTGAGGCCGTGGTGGGAGCGGGCTGCCGGCTCATGTGCCAGGGCAACACCTCCGTTTCGGGCAGCGCCGCAAACCGCTGGCGCAACTCCGGCAGGCGGGCAGCAGCAGCCGGGCTCACCTGTATTTCTTCGGGGGTAGCCAAGTCAAAAAACAGGTCGGCGGGCAGGAATAGGGGCGGATTGTGGTCGGTGTCGCGGAACGGAAAGAACGCAAACCCCGCCGGGGCCGTGGGCTCCAGCGCCGGCGGCAGGCCTACGAAGGCCGCATCTACTTTTAGGCTCAGGCACAGGCGTGGGTGCATGGCATTGGGCAGGCGCCAGAGTGCCACCGGCCGGCCGCTGGTTAGGGCCAGGGCCACCAGCCGCCGGAGCCTGTCCTTCACGGGGAGGTCGGGCTTCCAGGAAATGCGCTGCAGGCTGCTCATGCCTGCGGTTTGCCGGAAGGTAGATCGATTACGGCCATTGTGATGCGACTAATGCATACCAGGGCACCGGTTTCTTCGTGCGTGATTCTGATTTCCCAAACCTGCGTGCTGCGCCCCACGTGCAGAGCGGTAGCCCGCCCGATTACGTGGCCGTCGCGCACCCCCTTTATGTGGTTGGCGTTGATTTCCAGGCCTACACAGGCTTGTTTGGTGGGGTCTAGCTTGGTGAGAGCCCCAATGCTGCCGAGGGTTTCGGCCAGGGCTACGGAGGCCCCACCGTGCAGCAGGCCCATGGGCTGGTGCGTGCGACCATCAACGGGCATACGCCCTTCCAGGTAGTCGTTGGTGAGGGCAGTGAGTTCTATGCCCAGGGCATCGGCGAGGGTAGGGCGGGTGCTAACCCACTGTTTGATTTGCTCCAGCGTCATGCGGGTGAGGGAGGGTTGCTACGTCGTGGAATCATCCTGCGGTGACCAAAGACGTAGTCAGGATAGAAAGGCTCGTTGCTACGATAACCGCTCTAGCGAGAAAAGGTCCTTCGCTCCCCCTCAGATGACAAAGGAAATACGTGTCGGAACACAGCTGTCCAGACGAAATCGCCGTACTTTAACGGCAGAACAGCAAAACTAGGGGGAAAGTGAGCGTCAAAAAAATATACCTGATTCGCCACGGGCAAACCGACTACAACGTGCGCGGCATCGTGCAGGGCAGCGGCGTCGACTCTTCCCTGAATGAGGCCGGACGGCGCCAAGCGGCGCGCTTTTTTGCGGCCTATCGGCATATCTCCTTCGATAAAGTCTACACCTCCCTCCTGCGGCGCACCCACGAGTCGGTGCAAGGATTTTTGGATCTAGGCCTACCCCATGAGCAACACGCCGGCCTCAACGAGATTAGCTGGGGCGTGCGAGAAGGCACTCGCATCACGGCTGAAGAGGACGAAGAATACCACGGCGTGCTGCAGCAGTGGCGCGCTGGCCAAACCAGTGCCCGCCTCCAAGGCGGCGAAAGCCCCGATGAAATGGCCGCCCGGCAGCGCGAGTTTATTGAACTGATGCTGTCGCGGCCCGATGAAGAAACGGTGCTAATTTGCATGCACGGCCGTGCCATGCGGGCTATTCTGTGTCAGCTATTGGGCTACCCATTAAGCCAGATGGATAACTTCGAGCACCACAACCTCTGCTTGTATCAGCTGGATCACACTGGCTCCATGTTCACCGTTCGGGGTTTTCTGGATATGCGACATCTGCAGGATACCTATGCTTAGAATCCGGTGGATAGGAATAGCAGCGCTAGGCCTATTTGCTAGCTGCCAACAGGTTCCAGAAGTATTTGAGCAACCTAAAGCTCAGAAAGCACAGTCAGATGAAGAGCTAGCTGACGATTCTACGCCTTTTGTATGCTACTTCCCGGAGTATTGCTATCAGATTAGTTTTCCTGATAACAAGCCACTACGCATCAGTCACCCAACACTAAAAGGAAAGGTGTTTGTCAGCTTTCTGATAGATACTGATTTGCAAATAAGCCGTGAATATGTGCAGGCAGTCAGGCTGACCTGGAAAGGGTCGGGTGAGCCCCGCTTTTTGGATAATCAAGCCTCCGATTCAACTCAGCTGCAGAGTTTCCTGCCACTAGTGCGGCCCGCTTTACAATCCTTGCAAATCCAACGCTCCACCCGTGCCGACCGCAGCATCTGTGCTCTGGAGCGCTGGGCGGTAGCAGTAACTTTCGAGTGAATAGCCCAGTATGAATTCAGACACTTCTAAAAGCGGGGAGTGGCCTAGCAGGTAAAACAGAGGCGAAAATTCGCTGCTCTAGGCCTGTTGCTAGAAGAACGTCTTTAGTTTGCACCCCCGGATTTTCGGGCTAATTTTGGCCCCACTCAATTCCAACCGAAGAAGCAGATGGCCGAACTCATAAAAATGCCCAAAATGAGCGACACAATGACCGAAGGGGTCATTGCCTCGTGGCTCAAAAAAGTAGGCGATAAAGTGAAATCAGGGGATATCCTGGCGGAAGTCGAGACCGACAAAGCCACGATGGAGCTCGAAAATTACGAAGACGGCACCCTCCTGCATATCGGTCCGAAAGAAGGGGACGCAGTTCCCGTTGACGGTCTGCTGGCCATTGTAGGGAAAGAAGGGGAAGATATTTCGGCTCTGCTGAGTGGCGGTGGTGCCGCTCCGGCTCCGGCCGCTGAAGCTCCTAAAGCAGAAGCAGCGCCAGCCCCGGCACCTGCTCCTGCACCTGCTGCGCCAGCTCCTGCCGCTGCCGCCCCAGCGCCAGCCCCCGCTGCTCCGGCAGCTCCCGCCGGCAATGGCAAAAAAGCCACCATCATCCGGATGCCCAAAATGAGCGACACGATGACGGAGGGCACCATTGCCGCCTGGCTCAAGAAAGTAGGCGACAAGGTGAAGTCGGGTGATATTCTGGCCGAAGTGGAAACCGACAAGGCGACCATGGAGCTGGATAACTACGAAGACGGTACCCTGCTTTATATCGGCCCGAAAGAAGGCGAAGCCATTCCCGTAGATGGCGTTTTGGCTATTATTGGTGAAGAAGGCGCCGACGTGCAGGCCTTGCTCGGTGGTCAGTCGGGTGGTAGCGCAGCTCCGGCCGCGGCTGAGGCGGCACCCGCTTCAGCAACTGCCTCGGCTCCGGCCCCTGCTGCCGCTGAAGAAGCTGCTCCCGCTCAGAACGGTGGCCGTATTTTCGCCTCGCCGCTGGCTAAGAGCATCGCCAAAGACAAAGGCATTGACCTGAGCACTATCAAAGGTTCGGGTGAAAACGGTCGTATCGTTTCCCGTGATCTGGAAAGCGCTCAGCCTGGTGCTGCGGCTTCCGCTCCGGCTGCTGCTCCTGCTTCGCAACCCGCGCAAGCCGCCAACACGCAGTCAGAATACATTCAGGCCGCTCTACCCGAGCAGCCAAAGGCAGCCGCTCCGGCGCCGGCCGCTGCTCCCGCAGCTACGCCCGCCGAGGGTACCTACACCGACACGCCCGTGTCGCAGATGCGCAAGGTTATTGCCCGCCGTCTGTCGGAAAGCCTCTTCACGGCCCCGCATTTCTATCTCACGATGGAAATCCTGATGGACCGCGCCATGGAGGTTCGCACCCAGCTCAACGCGCTGTCGCCGGTGAAACTGTCGTTCAACGACATGGTCATCAAAGCTTCGGCTGTAGCGCTGAAACAGCACCCTGCAGTAAACTCCTCGTGGCTCGGCGACAAAATCCGCCAGAACAAGGTGGTAAACATTGGCGTGGCAGTGGCCGTGGACGAAGGGCTGTTGGTGCCCGTAGTGCGCAACGCCGACGGCAAAGGCATGTCGACGATTGCTACCGAGGTAAAAGAACTCGCTGGCAAGGCCAAGAGCAAGAAGCTGCAGCCTGCTGAGTGGGAGGGAAGCACCTTTACTATCTCGAACTTGGGTATGTTCGGCATCGAGGAGTTCACCGCCATCATCAACCCGCCCGATGCCTGCATCCTGGCCGTGGGTGGCATCAAGCAGACGGCCGTAGTGAAAGATGGTCAACTGGCCATCGGCAACGTAATGAAGGTGACGCTTTCCTGCGACCACCGCGTAGTAGACGGTGCTACCGGCGCTGCCTTCCTCCAGACGCTGAAGTCGCTGCTGGAAGATCCGCTGCGCATGCTCATCTGATAGGCGGTTACGGTGACTGTTACTGCAAATGGGGTCCACTGCTTCGGCAGTGGACCCCATTTGCATATTCATCGGATAGCGGCCTTGGGGTCAGCCCTACCAGACGCGGTACCAGAGTTGGCCGTTCTTCTCGCGGTAAGCCACCAGCCCGGCATCTTTGGCGTACCAGAACCGCCGGATGCGAGTTCTAGCCTCGTAGGGACGGTACACCGTGTCAGGGTTAAACCCGCCCTGCAGCACCTGCGCGTGGGAATGGCCGTTGATAACGGTATCGGCAACCAGGCGGGCCGGCGGGGTGGCCTCGTCATAGAACTTACCCGTGTGGTCGGTTACGTTGATTTCCAGCTTGGCCGGATAGCCCGCATAGCCATGAGACGTGACGCTCAGCATCCGGTTTTTAAAGACTGCCTCAAGGCCATACGCCTCCTGGGTGGAACTGAAGTAGCTGAGGTTGTAGAACTCCGAATGGCCTGTACCAAAGGATGACTTAGAGCCGTAGCTGTATTCCGTTCGTTTCAGGCTCACCTGGAGGGGAGTGGTAGTGCCGGTGGCCGGGTTGCGGAAGATAAGCTGCTCGCCGTCGGTCTGGTGCAGCCAGGCCCGCGTAGTGTCGGGCATAGGCGCGTCTTTGGTACAGCCGGTCAGCAGCAGAAAGACCAGGAGGGACTTTCTGGGGGAGTAACGCATAATCGAAAAAGATTGAAAAGTAGGGAAGGCAAATATTAGGCGCAAAGTTAATGAAGTTCCTGCCCCTAGTACTTGCCGCGGAGCCGGCAGTAAGGGGGCAGGAACTTCATTCAAAATCACCTATACTTGCCGCCTAAGCCGGAAACGACCCGGGCCACTCCTTCTCTCTGTTATGAAACAAACCATCCTCGCTGCCACCTTCTACCTGGGAGCTGCCACGGCCTGGGCCCAGAGCCAGACCATTACGGGCCAGGTACTCGACACCGCCGGCCGGCCCGTCATCGGGGCCACGGTTGTTGAGAAAGGCACTAACAACGGCACGGCTACCGGTAACGACGGCCGTTTTACCCTCCGTACCCGCTCTGCTAACCCGCGACTGCAAGTCAGCTCCATCGGGTATGCCAGCCAGGAAGTAACTGCTGGCGGCGACGAAGTGAGCATTCGGCTGGCCGATGCTTCTACTGGCTTGGGCGAGGTGCAGGTGGTAGGCTCGCGCAGCCAGAACCGCTCCGTCACGGATTCGCCTTCGCCAGTTGATATAATAGACCTACGCGAGGTAACCACCAAAACCGGCCAGCTCGATGTGAATCAGCTGCTGCAATTTGTGGCGCCCTCATTCAACTCCAACCGCCAAACCGGCTCCGATGGCGCCGACCACGTGGACCCCGCCACCCTGCGTGGCCTAGGCCCCGACCAAACGCTGGTACTGGTGAATGGCAAACGGCAGCATCAATCGGCGCTGGTGAACCTGTTTGGCACCCGTGGCCGCGGCAATACCGGCACCGACCTGAACGTGATACCCGCCGCCAGCATTGAGCGCATTGAGATTCTACGCGATGGTGCGGCGGCTCAGTACGGCTCCGATGCTATTGCCGGGGTTATCAACATCGTGCTCAAAAGCTCCGTGAAGGAGCTGACCGCTAACGTGAACTACGGCGCTTACGACGCCAAGTACCGCTTTGATGATGAGAAGCTGGATGGGGGCAACTTCAACGCTAACGTAAACTATGGCATAGGCCTGGGGGAGAAAGGCAGCTTCGTAAATGCCACCCTCGACTACAACCGCCGCGAGCATACTCAGCGGGCCAATATTCCGGCGCCCGATGGCCTGGCCCGCCGCCAATACGGCGACCCACAGATCAGCAACACATCGGCTTACCTGAACTCTCGGTTTGCCCTCACCGACAAATCCTACGTGTACGTATTCGGGGGCGGCAACAAACGCAAAGGCGACGCCTACGCTTGGACCCGTTTCGCAGATGATGACCGCAATGTGCCGGCCATCTACCCCAACGGATTCGACCCCATCATCACCAGCGACATTTGGGATGCTTCTGGAGTGGCAGGCTTACGGACAGCCGTTGGTGGCTGGGAGCTGGATTTGAGCAACAACTTTGGCTCCAACCGCTTCGAGTACGGGGTGCGCAACACGCTGAACGCCTCGCTGGGTGCAAGTTCGCCCACCTCGTTTAACGCGGGTGGTTTCCAGCTCCAGCAGAATGTAGTAAACCTGGGCCTGACGCGTAACTACAAAACGGTATTGCAGGGCTTCAACCTGGCCGCTGGTGCTGAGTGGCGCCGGGAGTGGTATTCATTGTTTGCAGGGGAGGAAGCATCTTACCGTAACTACAACCCCAGCGCCACGGGTGGCTCCCAGGGCTTTCCTGGCTTCCAGCCCACCGATGCCATCAAAGCCCAGCGCGACAACTTTGGGGTGTATGTTGATGGTGAACTGAGCGTAACGCAACGCTGGCTACTAGCCGCCGCCCTCCGCTACGAGCATTACTCCGACTTCGGGGGTACGCTCAACTACAAAGCCTCCACGCGCTACAATCTTACCGAGTTCCTGACCCTGCGCGGCACGTATAGCACTGGCTTCCGGGCGCCTTCGTTGGCCCAAATCAACTTCAATTCTACCTTCACCAACTTTGTGGGAGGTACGCCGGTAGAGGTATTGCTGGCCCGCAACAACAGCGCCGTTACCCAGAAGCTGGGCATCCCCAGCCTAAAGCAGGAAACCTCTAACAGCGCCAACGTAGGCCTCACCAGCCGCATAGGTTCTTCCCTGAGCCTGACGTTGGATGGTTACTACATCAAGGTGAAAGACCGCGTGGTGCTTACCAGCCAGTTCTCCGCCGATGACCCCGTTATCGGTCCCGATCTGCAGGCCCTGAACGTAGACCAGGCACAGTTCTTCGCTAATGCCGCCGATACCCGTTCCCTAGGCCTTGATGTGGTATTGAACCACACGCTTACGCTGGGAGTAGGCCGTCTGAACTCTACGCTGGCCGCTAACTTCAACAAGCTGCGCATTGACCGGGTGCAGACCTCAGGCCGCCTTACGGGCCGGGAGGAGGAGTTCTTCGGGCCCCGGGAGCAGGCCTTCGTGAAAGCTTCCGCGCCGCCTTCCAAAATCAACCTCACCTTTGATTACCAGCTAGGCCGGTTTGGCGCCTTAGTGCGCTTCGTGCGCTTCGATAAGATTACGCTTATTGACTGGAACGGCGACCCAATGAACTACGACAGCCGCATTACCACCGACCTGACGTTAAACTACGCCCTCACCAACCACTTGCAGCTGATTGTGGGCAGCGCCAACGTATTTAACCGCTACCCCACGCTATTTAATCCGCAGCTGACGGAAACGGGAGGCGCCTGGGACCCCGTACAAATGGGCTCTAACGGTCGGTTCTACTTTGCCAAGCTGCAGGCCCGCTTCTGATAGGGGATAGGAGGAAGTAAAAAGACCGTTATGCTGAGCTTGTCGAAGCATCTCTACCGCTCCTCTAGGCCAGTTGATTAGCCAGAGGTAGAGATGCTTCGACAAGCTCAGCATGACGGTTTAGTTTTTTCAGAAATAGACTGGTAGATGTTTGTGGTAAGGCAGCCTTACAAAGTGTCATCAATGGGCAGTAAGCAGAATGTGTGCTACCTTCCGCCTCCGCCGGAACAGGGCGGTTGTCCCACCTTCTCTACACTCTATGCACAAGTATCTACTGGCCCTTTCGGTGGCGGTATGGTTGGCTCCGGCCACCGCCCCGGCCCAGCAGCGGCCCGTTCTCACGGCCCAGGACTACGCCCGGGCTGAGCATTTTCTGAGCTACAATACTCAACCCCTGATAGATGGCAGCGCTGGCCAGCCGCACTGGCTGGCCAATGACCGGTTTTGGTACCGGGTGCTTACTGCCCGGGGCAGCGAGTACGTGCTGGTAGACCCGGCTCGTAAAACCCGCACCGTGGCGTTCGACCAGGCCAAGCTGGCCGCCGCCCTGTCGTCGGCCAGCGGCAAAACCTACGAGGCCAACCGGTTACCCTTCCGTGAGCTCACGTATGCTCCCAATGAGAAATCCATTGCTTTTGCTGCGGCTGGCAAAGCCTGGAAGTATGATGTGCTGACCGGACAGCTGACTCCTGATACCGCGCCTGCCTCGCCCGCCGCCAACGCCGAGAATGAAGTTGTGTCGCCGGACGGGATGCTGGCGGCGTTCATCAAGGACGACAACCTGTGGGTGCGCGATACCAACACCAACCAGCTTACCCAGCTTACCACCGACGGCACCAAGGATTACGGCTACGCCACCGACAACGCCGGCTGGACCCACAGCGACAAGCCGGTGCTGCGCTGGTCGCCCGACTCGCGCAAGATTGCCACCTTCCGCCAGGATCAGCGCAAAGTAGGCGACATGTACCTGGTGACCACTAACGTAGGCCACCCGCGCCTGGAAGCCTGGAAATACCCGCTGCCCGGCGACAAGGACATTGCCACCATTGAGCGGGTGGTAATTGAGGTGAACCCGGCCAAGGTGGTGCGCTTTCAGATGGCCCCCGATCCGCACCGCGGCACGCTCTCCGATGATATTTCCAGCAGCGGCACCTTCGACGACGTGGACTGGAGCCCCGATACCCGGGAGCTGGCTTTCGTCTCGACCTCGCGCGACCATAAGGAGGAGAAATTCCGCATTGCCGACGCCACCACCGGCACCGTGCGCGACGTGTTCACGGAAACCGTTGCCACCCAGTATGAGTCGGGGCAGGGCGCTATCAACTGGCGCTATCTGCCGAAAAGCAAGGAAATTATCTGGTACTCAGAGCGCGACAACTGGGGCCACCTGTACCTGTATGACGCTGGTACCGGCAAGGTGAAGCGCCAGATTACCAAAGGCAACTGGGTAGTGACGAAGCTGCTGCGCGTGGATGAGAAGAAACGGGAGCTGTATTTCCTGGCCGACGGGCGGGAGCCGGGCAACCCCTATTTCACCCACCTGTACCGCATTGGGTTGGATGGCAAGAACCTCAAGCTGCTCACGCCCGAGGCTGGCAACCACCAGGTTACCCTTTCGCCCTCGGGCAACTACTTCATCGATACCTACTCCCAGCCCGACAAGCCGGGCCAGACGGTGCTGCGCTCCGCCGACGGTAAGCTACTGGCAACGCTGGAGAAAACAGACATTTCCCGTCTCACCGCTAGTGGCTGGAAAGCACCAACGCCCATCACGGTAAAAGCCGCCGACGGGCAGACTGACCTTTATGGGCTGATGTTTACCCCCACGAACCTAGACGCCCGCAAGAAGTACCCCATCATCGACTACATCTACCCCGGTCCCCAGGGTGGGGGCGTGGGCAGCTGGTCGTTCAGCGCCGCCCGCAGCGACCATCAGGCCCTGGCAGAGCTGGGCTTTGTAGTGGTAGTAATTGAAGGTAGCTGCAATCCCTTGCGCTCCAAGAGCTACCACGATGCCTGCTACGGCAACATGGCCGAGAATACGCTGTCGGACCAGATAACCGGTATGCGCCAGCTGGCTCAGAAGTACCCCTACATCGATGTGAACAAGGCCGGCATCTGGGGGCACTCGGGTGGGGGCTATGCTACCGCTGCTGCCATGTTCCGCTACCCTGAGTTCTTTAAAGTGGGCATTTCGGAATCAGGCAACCACGAAAACCGCAACTACGAGGACGACTGGGCCGAACGGTACATCGGCCTGCTCAAAACCAACCCCGCCGACGGCACCACTAATTATGACAACCAGGCCAACGCCACTTTCGCTAGTAACCTGCAGGGTAAGCTAATGCTGGCCCACGGCCTAATGGACGATAACGTGCCGCCCTACAACACGTGGCTGGTAGTAGAGGCCCTTACCAAGGCTAATAAAAGCTACGACTTAGTCGTGTTCCCGAATGCCCGCCACGGCTACGGTATCTACGGCCCTTATATGATGCGCCGCCGCTGGGACTATTTTGTGGAGCACCTGGCTGGGGCAGTGCCGCCGCAGAATTATGAAATGAAGCCCATGGCTGACCCACGCAACGCAGTGCAGTAGTGGCCTAGAACAACAGAAAAGAACGTCATGCTGAGCGCAGCCGAAGCATCTCTACCTCTGGCTAACTCAACTGGTCTAGGCTTCTGCAACGAAGCGGTAGAGATGCTTCGACAGGCTCAGCATGACGTCCTTTTCTGTTGTCCTAGTGTTTCAACTACCTCTAACCCCTCCTCATCTGAGGTAGGGAACTAGCTTTTAGCTTCAATCTGCATAGTAATTACTTCTGCTGGGCGTTGCCGTCGGATTCCCGTAGCTTTGCGCCTCCCTGCTGAAAAAACTGTTTTTACTATTTCTGACTCCGCCATGAGAATCCGTTCCACTACCGTGCTAGGCGTGCGCCACAATGGCGAAATTGCCCTCGGCGCCGATGGCCAGGCCACCATGGATAAGCACGTGGCCAAGAGCAACGTGCGCAAGGTGCGTAAGCTGCAAGATGGCAAAGTGGTAACCGGCTTCGCCGGCTCCACCGCCGATGCTTTCATGCTACTCGATAAGTTTGAGGAGAAGCTCAACGGCTACGGCGGGCAGCTGCGTCGCGCTGCCATTGAGCTGGCCAAAGAGTGGCGCAAAGACCAGTACCTGCGCAAGCTGGAAGCCATGATGGTAGTAGCCGACAAAGACGAGCTGCTCATCATTGCCGGCACTGGCGACGTGCTGGAGCCGGACTTCGACGTGGCGGCCATTGGCTCGGGCGCTATGTATGCCCAGGCGGCGGCCCTGGCCCTCAAGAAGCACGCCCCCCATCTCACGGCCCGCCAAATGGTGGAAGATGCCCTGCACATTGCGGCCGACATCTGCATCTACACCAACCACAACCTGATGATTGAAGAGCCCAGCTAGGCCACTCCTGCGTCATGACTGAGGACCTGATTTACCACAACTCCCGCAAGCGCCATGCCCTACTCACCCTGGGCGCGCTTGTATTTGTAGCCATGGGGGTATTCATGATTGTGACCAAGGGCTACTGGGGCCAGGGGATAATAACCATTCTATTCTTTGGTACCGGCGCGGCCGTCGGGGCCTGGCAGTTTTTTGATACGCGGCCCCGCCTGCAAATCAATGACGAAGGCATTCTGGACCGCACGCTGGGCGTAGGCCTCATCCCGTGGACCGACATTATGGATGCCTACGTTCGGTCTATCAACCACGAGTACTTTATCTGCCTGCAGGTGCTGAATGAACAGGCCTACCTAAACCGTCTACCACCTCTGAAGCGCAAGCTGGCCAATGCCAATGAGGCGCTGGGCTTTACGCCGCTCTCCATCAACCTGAGTGGTGTGGATCTTAACCCCGAGCAGCTGCTAGAATACATCCTGAAACAGAGCGCAGCCGCGCAACTCTCCCCAAACAATTTCACGGAATAAGCCGGCTCTAGGCCTCCTTTTGTGAGCAACCCAGCCCTGATAGTACGCTATTCAGAATCTTCGATATAGTGACTTTGTATTGAACGATTCCGGGCTAATAATTGATTGTAAAACGCACACCCACAAGTACAGAACACACGACTCAATGAACGTAACGAACTTCCTCAAGCACCACTACCGCCACTTCAACGCCGCTGCTCTGATTGATGCCGCCGAAGGCTACAACAAGCACCTCGCCGAAGGTGGCAAGATGATGATTACCCTCGCTGGCGCCATGAGCACCGCCGAAATGGGCATCCAGCTGGCCGAGCTGATCCGCCAGGACAAGGTGCAAATCATCAGCTGCACCGGTGCCAACCTGGAAGAGGATATCTTCAACCTGGTAGCCCACGACTTCTACGAGCGGGTACCCAACTACCGCGACCTGACGGCTGCCGACGAGCAGGCCCTGCTGGAGCGCCACATGAACCGCGTAACCGATACCTGCATTCCCGAAGAGGAGGCTATGCGCCGCCTGGAGCACTCAGTACTGAAGTTCTGGGAGCAGGCCGATAAGGCTGGTGAGCGGTACTTCCCTCACGAGTTCTTCTACCAGATCCTGAAGTCGGGCGAGCTGGAGCAGTACTACCAGATTGACCCCAAAGACTCTTGGATGCTGGCTGCCGCTGAGAAAAACCTGCCGATCATCTGCCCCGGTTGGGAAGACTCTACGCTGGGCAACATCTTCGCGGGCCATGTTATCAGCGGTGATATCCAGAACGTACACACCGTGCGTACCGGCATCGAGTACATGATTTACCTGGCCGACTGGTACACCCAGCAGGCTACCGAGGAAAGCAAAGTAGGCTTCTTCCAGATTGGCGGCGGCATTGCCGGCGACTTCCCCATCTGCGTAGTGCCCATGCTGCACCAGGACCTGGGCCGCACCAGCGTTCCGCTGTGGGGCTACTTCTGCCAGATTTCGGACTCGACCACTTCGTATGGCTCGTACTCCGGTGCCGTGCCAAACGAGAAAATCACCTGGGGCAAACTAGGCCAGGACACGCCTAAGTTCATCATCGAGTCGGATGCTACCATTGTAGCGCCACTGGTATTTGCCATGGTACTAGGCCAGTAATTGCTGCTTAAATCAACAAGTAAAAAGCCCGCCGCTGAATATCAGCGGCGGGCTTTTTTAATAAAATTAATCTTTCGCATGTTGATGCTATGTCTTTTCTAACGCCACAATTTTCTTAATTATAGTATCCCTATTCTTCGCAGACAGCATCCATTGAGGAAGCCGACTTTGTAAACTCTGATTACTCCATCCGTGTGGCGTTTGAATCCGTTCACGCAACATTGCACCTAAGTACTGCTTAAGCCAACTCAAATGAGTCAAATTATAAGCATACAGAACTTCACCTTTATACTCTGATTGATACCAAAGAGGATAGCGGAAGAAGCTATCAACAGCCGGGCCAGAGAGAATGCCTTCATACCGATCATAGTTTGAGTGAGCAGTTACAAAAGAGCTTGTGTTGCCATCCCAAACTCTATGGGATAAGCAGCTAGTGCAAATAAATGAGGCTTTCCAGACGCTGATGTAAGAGGAAGTTACTTGAGCTTTCGAACCACATTTAGGACAAACAACCGAAATATTAGTCATGAATTCAATCAGAGAGCGATACTCAAATTTCATGGAGTCTTGGTCTGGTTTGAATATTCAAATAATTTTTACGCTAGCTCAGCCATAAGTATCTCTCGAGATAAACTCACGAGCTAAAAGGCCTGACTCAAATAGAGCATCAGGTCCTGTTGTTCTTTTACGATGCTGAAGCGATTCACTTGATTGGTGACACTCATTCTGCGTTGATCGGCGCCAATAATATCGGAGTAGCTTATGGTGACAAGGTACTTACCTATCTTCCGTTGCCACTAAGGTTCAAGGCTAAGCCAAATTAGCCTAAATACCTGAAGTATTAAGCCACAGATTCAGCCCTGGCGTGGCGGCGTTGGCGCGCTTTACGTAGGCCTGTATGCGTTCCGGAGAGCCAGAGTAATTGGCCAGCAGGAGCAACGCTCGGGCACCTGCTGATACCTGCGGCGGCTCTGGTAGGCCGTTGGCGGCAATGGTAAACTGTGAGTATACGCCCGGCGTCAGGGTAGTGGGGGTAGCCCCGAGCCGCTGCAGGGAGTCGCGTAGTACTGAAACGGATGCCTGGGCTTGCGGCAGCATGGTGGTAGCGTAGCCCCACACGATATTCTTGGGCATAAAACGCAGCTCTGGCAACGGTGCTTTTACAATGCTGGGGTCGTTGCTGGTGATGCGAAGTAGGTCTTTCTGGATTTCCAGAGTGCCGGTGGTGCTGCGGCTGCCGGCTTGCAAACGCAGGGAATAAGTGCCTGCCCCAAACTCCGAGATATCAAAGCTGGCCCGCGCTGGCCCGGTTGACGTCAGGCAAAAACCAGACGGAACGACTACACCCGTAAAAGCGAAGTTCAGCTGGTTATTAGCCCGTTCATAACGGGTACCTAGGCCATAGTTGGAACACGCGTACTGGCCCTGGTCTTGGAAGTTAAGGTAGAGTTTGCGTGTCTGTCCTTCGCGGCTTTCCAAAGCCTGCACTTGAATAGGGCCGACGAAATCATCAGCGGGTTTAGGGGCAACATCGGTGTCGCAGCCAGTGAGCAATAGGAAGGAGAAGAGGGCCGCGTAATGAAGGCGCATAGGAAAAGCAAGCATGAAAGGTAGCTAGATCAGCTCCTATACAAAGCAGCGCTACGCATAGGGAGAGCCACCTTACAGAGCAAACGTTGCATGCTATACTCACTTGCTTGTATGCGGCAGCAATGAGTAAGGTAGCGTAGGCCTGTTCAGAATGGCCTAAACCATTATATAGCGGGAGCAGTATTTAGGAAAGGCGAGTGCGAGGCGGCAGCTACGTACCTTCGTGCTCGTCTTTCCCCCTCCGCCATGAGCCTTGATATTGCTAGCTTCCTGCTTCACACGCCTGAGTCTGAGAAGACAACCGTGTTCATTCATATTGATGAAGAAACGGTAATTCCTTACGAGGCCCTGCTAGTGGCTCAAACGCGCTTTCGGAAGCTGTTTATTACGCTTGAGCCCAAGCGCCGCTACCTCACTCACACGCAGCTGCCCGATGAGGAACAGCCCGAAATAGATTTTCTGCAGGAGTACGAAGAAGTAGAAGCCCTGCTGGAAGATGCCGGCCTCGACGGCATCCACGACGGCGAGCAGGGCATCTTATACCATAACCTGCTCTATTTGCTGATGAACCCATAAGGGCCGGGTGCCGATTATTGCAAACGACCTGCTAGCAACCAGCCCCTAATTATTACCTGCCAGTATAGTCGGCTAGTAGTCCCTCATAAATCCAGTTGGCCAGGGCCTGCCGGTTGTCGGCCACCACAAAGCGGCGCTGGTCTTTCTGGTTGCGGATGTTGCCTAGTTCCATAAACACCGCTGGAGCGCGGCTGTTGCGCACCTCAAACAAAGTGCCTCGCTGCGAGACATTGCCCGAATAGGGCCGGTTGGGCTGAGCCCGCTTATAGCGGTTGGTAAACACCTTGTGAATGTTTTTGGCCAGCCGCAAGCCCATGGCATTGCCGGGGTGGTGATAGAAAAACACGTCAATGTTCTGGCCAGCGCTGCGGCTGTCAACGTGCAGGGCAATAAGCCGCTGGTAAGCACCCTTATGGCGTGCGTGGAGGCGGTTAACTTCAGCAATGCGCTGCCGTAGCCGGTATACCTGGCTAAGCGGAATAACCTGGTGGGGGTAGCCAATCTCGTCGTGATCCATTTTCAGGATGGCCTCGTCGCGAATACCGTCGTTGGGGTCCTGCACCATCATGTACACGGTGGCGCCGTGCTCCATCAGTACCCGAGCCAGCCGGATAGTTACATCGTAGGCATACTCGTCCTCGGCCAGCTTATTACCGCCGTACGTACCAATAGCGCCAGGGTCGGGGCCCCCATGGCCCGGCGAGAGGTAGTAGACTGCCCCACGTAGCGCCCGGTCGCGGACCGCGACCGGTGAGTATACTGGCCCAAACAGGGTGGAGGGTAGCAAAGGAGTGGTGCTGATACCGCGTGAAGAGCCAGCTTTGGCAGTAGAGGTAGCACGTGTAGCGCCAGGGTTAGGCAGCAAATACTTTCTGCCCACAATCAGGCCGCCTTTAGCAGTAAGATTCTTACGATTCAGCAGTTTAAACTGCTGCACATGCGGTTTCGAGTTGAGGCCATAGCGCTGTAGCAACGTTTGCACTCCATCACCCGGTTTAGCAACAGCGCGGCGGTAAGTGCCTTGGCAAAAGGCGCCGGCAGAAAACAGGAGGAGCAGAAGAAGTAGAGCAACTATTCGCAAAAGCAGACGGGTAAAGGAAGTAAGTGCCAAGCCGTTACAATACCTGTAACCAGGTGGAGCAACAGCTGAGCAGCACAAGCCCAATGTGTTATTGGACTACAAAAGAAGGAGGTTAATTGGAAGAATACGAACAAAAGAGACCTACAGATACGCAGCAAACCCTAGCGGCGTGCCCCTGGGCCCCCTGAGCTCCGGTCAGAATACACCGGCTCAACTCTGCTACAAAGCTCGCTAATGCACCAGTCAAGCACAGCAAGCTGCCCTCCAGCAGCTTACTACTAAACCCGTTACTGGCATAACCGGGTCATAACGAAAGGCCAGCTAGGCTACCCCAGTGTTATACAACCAGCCAATAAGTAGCGGAGGCGCTATGAATTTTTCGGATCAAAACTGCCCGTGTGGTGCTATATTAAGTTGATTGAAGACTGAAAACCAGGTGATTTTCCTTAGGATATCCATACTTTATAACTGTCAGCTAACGAATACTTGAGTGAAATCGATTGAGTTAGGTGTTGCCCCCGTATTTTTGAATTCCCACCCAGCACTCTCTATGCCCCGTTCCTCTTCTCAGGTGCTCACCAGCGCACAAGCTCAAGCTCGCATTGAGGAGTTGGAGCAAGCATTGCAACAAGTGCAAGCTGCCAACACTGTTTTGCAGCAGCAGGTGGCCGAATTGCAGGCAACTGCTCATATTCCGGCACAGAACCCGAACCCCATTCTGCGGGTAAGCCATACGGGCGAGTTGTTATATGCTAACCCTGCGGCCCAGGCGCATTACAGCTCTGCCACGGAACAGGAACAGGAGGTAATGCGGGCGCAAACCAAAGAAATAGCCGCTCAAATACTGGCAACAGGTACTGCCGCTCAGGTAGATATGAAGGGGAGTAATTACGGCTGCTACACGGCTTTTGTAGTACCGTTTCAGGAGCACGGGTACGTTAATATTTACTTGGTTGACATTACCACTCGCGTAGAAGCACAACAGCAACTGGCTGACCAGCGCTCCTTCTACGAAACCATTCTCGATCAGCTACCCAGCCAGATTGCTGTCTTCGACCTCGATCAGCGCTACTTGTTCCTGAACGCGTTTGCACTGCCTAACCCTGCTGCCCGCCAGCATCTGCTGGGCAAGAATGTTGTTGAGCTCACCGCAAGCCAGGGCTGGCCCGCTAGCATTGCGCAAATCCGGCGCGAGAAGTTTGTGCGGGCCGTGCAGGAGCGCCAGATGGTGATGTGGGAAGAAGCCATTGAGCAGCCTGATGGCACCACGCAGTTTGCAGTCAGGCACTACCAGCCGGTTTTTGATGCGGCTGGTGCCCTGCAGCTGATTATTGGTTATGGCCTGGACATTACCCAGCGCCGAGAAGCTGAAATCCGCACCAGTGCCAGCGAGGCCAAAATGCGGGCTCTATTCATGGCCCTGCCTGATACTATTGTGGTGCTGGATGCGTCAGGGCGAGTAGAGGAGGTAAAGACCGGGAGTACCCCTTTGGGTAAGCCAGGTCAAGACTTGCACAGGGCGGCTCTTACTGCGCTTTTGCCTTCTGCCGTGGCTCAGCAGCTGCTGAGCCTGGCTAGTACGCCGCAGGGCTCCGTGCAGGAGCACCCCTTTGAACTCCCGCAGCCCGATGGCTCTGTCACTTACCATAATGCCCGTTTGGTGGCCTTGGGTAAGGGAGGAAACCTTCTGATTCTGGCCAATACCACGCGCGAAGAAATTGCTCGCCGGGAGTTGCAGCAGCAGCAGCAGTTTACTCAGTTAGTGCTTGATACCAGCCCCAGCGTCATTTTTGTCCGTGATACCGAAGGGAATATTCTGTTCCAGAACAGGGCCACTGAAGTATTACGCTCTTTATCGGCGCATTTGCAGGATCGTTCACAGCTTACCCCCAACAGCGTGCAGGCTCAGGAAATGGCGCGATACGCTGAAACCGATGCGCACGTGCTGGCCACCGGTGAGCAGTACAGCTATGAGTCTTCGGTTACGTTGTACAGCGGCGAGGTACTGTGGTACCAGGCCACCAAGCGCCCTCTGCACCTGCCCGATGGCAGCGTGCACGTACTAGTTGTGAGCTCTGACATTACTGATTTCAAGCGCGCCCAGCAAACCCTGGAGTATAATGAGAAGCAGTACCGCGACCTGATGCAGTATTCGCAGGCTCTTATCTGCACGCACAATTTGGAGGGCAAAGTATTGTCGGTGAACCCCGCCGCCGCACAATTTATGGGAATGCCAGCTGAAAGCTTGCCGGGACGCTACCTGCAGGAAGCCCTCACGCCCGCTCAGCGCGCTAAGCTAGGCCACTACCTTACTACCATTGCCCAGGAGGGGGAAAACCGCGGCGTGGTACAATTTCAAATTGCAACGGGGGAGCTGCGCTATGTTTTGTACCAGAACTACCTGGTGCAGGAGGCAGGGCGCTTGGCCTACGTTATCGGCTATGGCCAGGACATCACCGACCGGATAATGGCGGAGCAGGAACTAAAGCGGGCCAAGAAGGAGGCCGAAGCTGCGGTACGCTCCCGGGAGAACTTCCTGGCCAACATGAGCCATGAGATTCGGACGCCCATGAACGGCGTGATGGGCATGGCTACTCAACTCAGCAAAACACCACTTGACGCTCGCCAGCAGGAGTTTTTGCGCATTATTCGTAGCTCGGGCCAGCATCTACTTAGCATCATTAATGATGTGCTGGACATGGCCAAGATTACTGCCGGCAAGCTGGAGTTTGAGCAAATTCCCTTTAACCTCTGCGATTCAATGGGGCAGGCGCTGCAGCCCTTGGTGCATCAGGCTACGGAAAAAGGCCTGCACATTGCGGGCACGCCGTTGCGTACCTCCTGCCCGCACCCCTGGGTACTCGGCGACCCATACCGCATCAATCAAATTCTGATTAACCTTTTCGGCAACGCCGTAAAATTTACACCTCCCGGTGGGCATATACATGTGGTAAGCCGGCAGGTGGCCGAAACAGAAACTACCCTAACCATTGAGTGTAGCGTGACCGATACGGGGGTAGGCATCGCGCCGGCCTTGCAAGCCCGCATTTTTGAAGGCTTCACGCAAGCTTACGCCGACACCACCCGGCGGTTTGGGGGCACGGGTCTGGGCCTGAGTATATCCAAGGCTCTGGTTGAGCAAATGGGCGGTGAGCTGCGGCTGGAAAGTACTGTAGGCCAGGGGAGCCGGTTTTCGTTTGAACTTACTCTGCCCCGCACTGCAGCTGTAGCCGCGGCGGAGGCTTTCAGTCCCTTTGATGCCGGAGCACTGCAGGGCCACCGGGTATTATTGATCGAAGACAATGAAATCAACCGTCATGTGGCCCGCCTGCTACTAGAGGAGTGGGGTATGATGGTAGATGAGGCCGAGAATGGCCCGAATGGGCTTGCACTCTACAGCACCCACGCCTATGATGTAGTACTCATGGATATTCAAATGCCGGGCATGAGTGGCCTGGAGGCTACTGCCATTATCCGGAAGCTCCCTGATGTGGCCAAGGCCAGCGTGCCGATCTTGGCCCTAACCGCCAACGCCTTCCGGGCCGATAATGAGCGGTACCTGGCAGCCGGCATGGATGCATGCCTCACAAAACCCTTCGAAGAGCGTGACCTGTATCGGGAGTTGGAGTTGCTGTTGCGCCCCGCAGCAGTTAACGTACCTGCCAAAAGCTACGACCTGACGAAACTGCACGATATGGCTCAGGGCCACACTGCATTTGTGCAAAAAATCATTGCCTCCTTCCTGAAAAACATGCCATCAAGCATAGCGCAGCTGGAGGCTGCCGCCGCAATGAATGATTGGCAGCAAGTAGCCCGGGTGGCCCACCACATCAAGCCCAGCCTTGCTTCTTTAGATGTTCAGGGCGTTGCTGAGCCAGTGAAGCTGCTGGAACGTGCCCCTGCCAGCGCTGAGGAAGAGTTGCCTCAGCTACAACAAGCCATAGCACACGTGGTAGTGCAGGTCCGGCGTACCATAGCAGAGCTAACTGATAGGCTACCAGCAGAGCCGCCTAAGTAAGCTACAGATAGGCAAACTTACTGGTAAATGGGCTGCAGAAGTACTGGTAGTGACTTTTGCGGCGCCAGTATGCGTAGCCATGACCACGCATACTGGCGCTAAATGCTGCGTAAGGTGCGGTAAAATGTATCCTGATACGATTTGCCCACCGGTACTTCGTGTGAGCCCACTCTAAGCACATTGTCCTGCACAGAATCAATGAGTACCGTATTTACAATGTAACTGCGGTGCACGCGTGCAAACCGGGCCAGAGGCAAGCGTTCTTCCAGTGCTTTTAGGGTAGAATACACCACGTGCTTCTGGCCTTTGGTAATGAGCACTGAGCACGTAGACTGAGCCTCAATATATAATAGGTCATCGAAGTTCACGCGCAGCATTCGGGAGCCAACCTTTACAAATAAGCTGGCATCAGAATGAGGGTCGGGAATGGCGGGTGGGCTTAGCAGGGGCGCTTGGGCCAAGCGTTGTTCGCGCACGCGAGATACTGCTACGTTAAAGCGTTCCAGCGTAACGGGTTTCACTAGGTAGTCAAGCGCTGCCAGCGCGAAGGCGTGCACGGCAAAGTCGCGGTGCGTGGTTACCATAATGATAGACGGCGCTGGGTTAGGCAGCAAGGCCGGCAAATCCAGACCGGACAGCAGGGGCATTTCAATATCTAGAAATAATATATCGGCTTGGCTACCCTGCTGAAAGTAGTTTAGCGCTTCAATACCATCTACCAGTGAAGCTACCAATTGCAAATCTGGTGTGAGCTCTATCAGGTGGGCGAGCGTTAAACGGTTAATCTCGTTGTCATCAACTATAACACAAGTAAGGGGTAAGGGCAGCATGCAATAAGTGTATTATACTTAAGCTAAGGTACGGAGCAAATTGCACTTGATTCTTTATGGGATATAGATATTTCTAAGGTTCAGGGTATTGTTTTATCTATTCTCATAATGGGAACAATAGGATATGATAGCCTTTAACTTAACTGAACCGTTCGAGCTATAAATAATTGGCAGTTGCTATTGCTTCTTTCGCAGAGTAAACTGGACTGTTTGCTATTGATAACAAGCCATTGAAAGAATAGTACAGAACGGCGTAGGGGTAAAAGGTAGGTTTGAAACATCAATTCGCTCTCTACTCTCTACCACTACACACCTGTTGTCATGAAAAAGACATGCTTTGCTCTCCTCAACTTACTGCTCACTGCAACTTACTCTAACGCTGAAACGCATCATCAGCTTACCATGATGGGATCCAGTAATGAGCCCACCGTGGCGGACCAGCAGAAGCAGGTAGGCGCCCGTGCTCTGCAACTGACCTGCTATTTCACAGATGTACTCAGACTTACGCAACAGCAAGCCGCTGCTGTACGCGTGGTTACCCTGCAAAAGCTACAGCAGCTAGATCCAACTGCCCAAGGGCAGGCTAACGCAAAGGCATTGCGGCCGGTGGCAATAGTGCTAGCCCAGTATGATGCGGCTATGCTGCACATTCTTACCTCTGGCCAATACAGCACGTTTCGGTGGATAGAGGAGCGCCAGCCGGTGTCGCAGCTGCTGGCCGGAAGTGCTAAGTAGCCCCTGATAATAGAACCTACAGTCCTTTTGGTTTCTCAGTGTTTTACCCTACCCCTATGAATTCATTCTACCCTGCCTTGCGCATTATGGGGTTGCTGGTGGCCTCAATGGCAGTTGCAGCGGCAACTCCTGGCCCAACCATTCGGAAAACAGCAACCAGCACCCGAGCACCTAAGGCAGCTATCAAGCTAATGGCAACACGGCGGGTGGCGCGGCTACAGCCTATGCGGGTAGTACCCCTTAAGCAAGCTCTGCGCAACCAGACGCCCGTTACGCTAACTGGGGCGGTTACGGGGCAAAATGGCATACCCCTGGCAGGTGCTACGGTTTGGGTGAGTGGCACCACAAAACAGGTAGCCGTCACGAATGCCGCCGGTAGCTTCAGCATTACCCTTCCCAGCGCCGAGCCCATTGGCTTAAGCTGTGGCTACGGAGGCTATAAGCAACAGGCAATGTTTCTGCAGTCGCCGGAGCAGCAGAGAGGAGTGATCTTCACCTTGCAAGCCACAAATCAACGTCAGCGCCGCTAGGCAACTTACTCTGTATGTCAATTAAAACTCTCTTGGCCTGGTTGCGAGTAAGCCTGCTGGTATTCGCTTGTTTCGCGGGTTCTTACTACTTCACGCACGCAACGTACACTAGCAAGCAGACAGCTTCCCCGTTGCCAGATATAGACTACCGGCTAAGCGGCTTGCGTGGCAATGCACTAACAGCAAGCCTCAAGTAAAGGCCTATGGGGGCATTTAGCGGCTACAAATTTCTGGGCCTAACGTCGGCCAGAGCCTTAAAGCCCCGTGGGTACTCAGTTAAACCGGTGGAGGAGCTCTGAGATGGAAGTGAATCAGTCAAGTTCTGCTCTGCCAGCTGCTGCCGCAACACCTGCAGCAATGCTCGATGATGGTGCTCCGCTTCCGGGCGCTGCTCCAGCTTTTGCAAGTTTGACTCAATTAATACGGCAAACTCCGCACAGGAAAAGCTTAACCCAGGCCCAGTAGCAGACGAAAAAGGCATAGGAAAACCACGAGCAGTTGAGCTTGCGCTTTTGCTTATACGCAGCTCACCAGAGAAAGTAACTTCATTTTGAATTGATAGTAAATACACCATAAAAAAGGCCTCCTGTTATCGGGAGGCCTTTTTTTGCAAGTTAGAGGCGGAACGCGGGTCGGGCCGGATTCCAGATGCCCCACGGAATCATGAGCAGTACCAGCAGCAAGGCAATAAGAAACCAGGTAAATGCTTTTTTGTGCTTGAGTACGGGGTCAGTAGCTTTTTTGGAGAGCGTGCGGCCCACCTGAGCGGCTACCACTGCCAGCAACATACCCACTAAGTGCTCTACGGCGAAGAAGCGGCTGCCAGCATCCTTCATTACGGCGCTGCCTGCCGTTTCAAAAGCTTTTACCCCAAGAGGGCTCAGGCCAAAGTATAGAATTAAGCCCAGCAGGAGCTGCAGGTGCATAGAGCCTACAAAAGCAGCGCCCATGCCATTGTCGGCGCCCAGCCACTGGCGGCGGCCCTGCCAGCCCGAGAAGGCCCGAAACAGCGCAATGAGTCCGAAAATCAGCACCAGCCAGCGCGTCCAGGAGTGCAGGGCTAGAACAATAGTGTAGGCGGTCATACAGGAAAAGGATGAGTTGGAAGGAGTAAAGGTCGGGGGAGCGGGCGGAAATGTGATACTCTCAGGAGCAAAATTCCTGAGGCTACTGCCGCGGGAGTAGGGGCCTAGGCCAGTTGCTGAAACAAATCAGGGGCGGTTTCACGCTTATGTCCTTCAAACGTAAAGCATTTCTCCTGCACAAACAGCTCCTCTTGCTGGCGCAAAATGGTGATGTTGTTGATGAGCAGGCGCATGTTGAATGTTTGTTGGTTGAGGTACTGCAGCACTGGGCCCAGCAGCTCCGGGGTGGTATCATGCAGGGCCAGAGAAATGTGCGGGAGCCAGCAATCGGGTCCGCTGAACTTGTCGGTGCGCAGGCACAAAGGAGCCGTAGCCGTCCGGATACGGTGGTGCAGCTGGTTGAGGGCATCGGAGCGCAGCACCGGGATATAGATAACCGGATTGGGCCCCGGAAACAAGCCCAGGCCAGTAGTGAAAGCGGTAAATGGCTTGGTGGTGCGGGCTACATCGCGCAGCACTTTCTTCAGCAATGATAGTTTGCGCACCCCGGCAAGCTGGTACGTAAGGTGCGGATCTGGAGTGGCCTGCACATCATCAAGGCCAAACTCCGTTTCCAAGCTCTTGATAATCCGGTTGATGCGGTCCGCACTGTGCGGGTTAAGCAGTGAAGTTATGGCAAGCATAGCTGGTTAACTTATACCTAACCAATATGGTTGGTAATGGGCGGCGGAGTATTCTGTGCATAAGCCAAATGCAGCTATTGCTATGGCCCGTAAAAGGCAGGAATACCCGATGCGTATTCTCGGCGCAGAGCCGGCAAGTAAATAAGTTTTTCTGGTCTGCTGGTTTAAACGCCCCCTTTTTGGAGCGAATTCTTTGAATAAGCCTAAAGTGTAGAATCAGAAACAACGATTTTCACGTAAGGTTGAGCTAATCGATTCCTGTGTACTCAACTCCTACTGCTTCCGTATCTGCAGCTCCCGCCCAGCCCATGCCCAAGCGCACCCATTGGGGGTGGTGGCTACTGGGTGGGCTATGTCTGCTGGGGATAGCGGCCATTATTGCCCTGCACCAGCTTGACCCCTGGCTACGCCGCAAGGCTGAGCAACAAGTGGCTACGGCAAGCCGTGGGCGCTACCACCTGCATATTGGTTCCCTGCAAACCAGCCTGTGGGACCAAACACTGGCCGTCCGGGGCCTGTGGCTGGATACCAACCCGGCCATAAGCCCCACCGATTCGGCCCGTTTTCCGCGGGTAAAGCTGGCAGTGGGTCGGCTTGACGTAAGGGGCATAGGCCTGCTGGCCCTCCTGAAGAAAGGTGTAGTACCCATTGATAGTGTAGTGCTTGATGCGGTGGCGCTGCAACTAGCGGCCATGCCCGCCACGGCCGGTAGCTCACAGCCCCTATACCAGCAGTTGCCAGTAGAGGGCATCCGGGTAGGCCACTTTCGGCTTCGGCAGGCGCACGGCACAGTAGGCCCCTTGCAGCAACCGCTCGTGCAGCTGAGCAACGGCCAGCTGCAAGTGCACGATATTCTGCTGAGTGCCGCCGGCGCTGCCGATGCCAAGCGCATAGGCTATGCCAGCGCCCTGGCTGGTGAAATAACCGGCCTGGCTGTGCGGGTGCCGGGCCACCAAGTGAAGCTTATGCGCGGGAGGTTTTCCTCTGAGCAGCAACAGCTCCTGCTAGATTCTTTGCTGGTACATCCTACTCGGCCCATTAACGACCAACAGGAGAAGACTACCCGAATCAGTATGGTGATGCCTCGCTTGCGGCTGACCGGCCTAGATGCCGCACTGCTGGCCCGCAAGCATCTGCGCATGGATACACTCCAGGTCTCGTCGCCTAAGCTGGCCCTGACCTTACCCACCGTGAAGCCGCCCTCGCTGCACGTACTGCTGGCTCCCTACCTGCAGGAGTGTCGCCTGCAACGGCTGGAAATAACCGGTGGCACGTTGCGCATCGCGGGCGTTTCGCAAGCTCCGGTGGCAGGCAATATGCGGGCTATTGCCACTAATATTCAGGTGCTGCCGCGTAATGCCGCGCGGCCGGCTGTTTACTACGCTGAGGCTTGGTCTGTTTGGACCGGAGTAGCCTCGCTGCGTATGGATGCCCCATACTATAACCTCTCGTGGCAGCAGCTTCGGGCCGATACTCGGCCCGGTACGCTTCGCCTGACGGGCATTCGGTTGGTGCCTACCATGTCGGTGGTGGCTATGGCCCGCAGCAAGGGGCACCAGGCGGCTCACATCATGGTGAAGAGCCCGGAGATGCGCGTGACGGGCATAGACTACCGGGCCGCCCAGAAGCAACGGGTGCTGCAGGTGGGTAGTATTATAGTGCCTCAAACGCAGATGTACACCCGCAGCGACGGGCGTTTCCGCATTAACCCCGCTAGATCAGTAATGACGCCCGAAGCCTTAGGGCAGCTGCCATTTCAGTTTAACGTACGTCAGCTGCGCTTTCAGCGGGTTACCATTCAGTTAGCCTACCGCGCCCCCCGTGACCCCACGCCGGGGACTATGTCGCTGAACCGGCTAAGTATTTCTCTGCACAATATTACCAATAACCCTCACCTGATGGGGCCCCGCTCACCCATGACCGGGGAGGCAACCGGCTGGATTCAGGACCGCTGCTTTGCTAAATTATCTCTGCAGGCTAACCTGCTAGACCGCTCGGGAGCACATACCGTTCAGGGCGTTTTCCGGCAGGCCCCGTTGTCTATTCTTAACTCCATGACGGTGCCTACCCGGGGTATTGCCATTAAGAGTGGCCACGTAAAGCAAATTCGGTTCTCAATGGCCCTAAATCAGCAGGCTGCCAGCGGCACCATGTGGGCCCGCTATACTGACCTGAAGCTGCAGCTTCTAAATCAAAAGGAGCGCCCAGGCTTACTCAAACGGGTAGAGACATCCGTAGTGAATGGCATCTTTATTCGGGACGATAACCCACGCAAGCCTGGGCAACCCCTCAAACCCGGACAGATGACCTCCGGGCGGGAACGGCGCTCCTCGGTGTTTACCCTCTGGCGCCAGGGCTTGGTGAGCGGCATGCTCAACAGTGCCGGAGTGCCGGCAAAGCTGGCCAAGAAATTAAGTGAGAGTGAGTAGAGGTATTTCACGGTATTTTGCTGAGTCTTCTTTGCGTATTTATACGTAAAGAGTAGCCTGTAAATACCTATTTTAAGCGTTTAAACGAACATTAGGCTAAGCAAGGGTGTCATTGTTGAAAGTTGGGCTGGTCCTCTTTTTGCTTCTGGACAATCATGATTCGTATAATCCTTGTTGACGACCACACCATCATTCGGGATGGTATCCGGGCTCTGCTTTCTGATCAGGAAGGCCTTGAGGTAGTAGGGGAGGCTGGCAACGGCCAAGACCTGCTGGCACTGTTGGCCACTACCCCCACCGATGTGGTGTTAATGGATATGAACATGCCCGTAATGGATGGGATGGAGGCCACCAAACGGCTGCGCGAAGAGTATCCGCAGGTGCACGTGCTGGCCCTCTCCATGCTCGACCATGAAGAGTACATCAACCGCATGTTTGAGGCCGGAGCCTATGGTTACGTGCTCAAGAATGCCGGCAAGCTGGAAATTGTGTACGCCATCAGAACGGTGGCCAATGGCCGGCAATTTTTATGCTCAGAGCTTGGCGTGAAGTTTCTGCAGAAGCTTATGCAGGCGGCCACCCCCAATGTAGTAGCTACCGCCAAAAAAACTGATGGTTTATCAAAGCGCGAAACGGAGGTGCTGCAACTTATAGCAGAGGGCCTAACCAACGCCGAAATTGCTGAAAAGCTCTTCACCAGCAAGCGCACCATCGAAACTCACCGCCAGAACATCATCGAGAAAACCCAGGCCAAGAATACGGCCGCGCTAATCAGCTACGCCGTACGCCAAGGGCTACTCACATAACCTGGAGTGGCCTAGGCTGCCGATTAGGGCAGAACATGCCTGTTACCAACCACAGCGGCCCCGCCAGAAACTCATAGTTTCTGGCGGGGCCGCTGTGGTTGGTAACAGGCATGAAATATTAGGTAAGTGCTACCACCTAGGCCAGTCCGGCAATTTGCGGCCCGTATGGAGTGGCAGTGAAGCTGGTAGGAGAGGCACCAGGCAGCAGCCTTTTGCTTGGCACATATGTAGCAGGGCTAAGCAGCCAGGCAGTGCTGGTTTCGTGAAGGCGAATAAAAGAGTACGTACCCTGTATATCAGATCCAGAAAACGTGAGCAGCAGGCTTCCTTTGGCCAGGGCGGCCCGCAAACATGCACTGGTAGAGGGCTGCATTGCATAGGCCAGTTGGCAAGTGCCCTGTGCTATGAGTTGTGGCAATACTAAAACTCCAGCAGACTCAAGCAATAATCCTCGCTCCAGCAGACTTTTCGTGCCATAGCTAGATGTAGCCGGTAATACCCAATGTATTACGGGCCGCTGCCGCACTAAGAGCAGTAAGTGCTGCAACGAGTCGTCGGGATCTTTATGCAGAGAAAAATGAATGCTCGACATACAGAGGGCAGTGAAGGGAACAATAAGCAGCGAAGATCCCGGCAGGCCCGAGGTTTTGGTTGTTGCCTGCTAACCAAAAAGCGAACTGCACAAGCGCTTAGCCGGTGTTAGTGGCCTAGCGAGCCTGGGCGTTGCTCGTGTTGCGGCTGGCTTGGCCACCTTTGCGGCCAGCCGCGCGGGCTTCTTCAGAAGTAAAGCGGTGCCCACGGCCACTCTGGTGCGATGCCCGGCCACCTTCACTGGCAATCCGACGCTGCAGTTCCGGGTCCATACTAGCAAAGCCCCGCTTGCTGGTGTTGCTGGTTTGTGCGGTCTTGGTGGTGTTCTGGGTTTTCTGTGACTGAGCCATGACGTGCGAATTGAGGGGGGAAGATGAAACTCTCTTGCCTCAACGGCAGCCAACCAGTCAAAAGTTGCTATTTAACCACCAAAAACACAATTTAATCGAGTATTTGGTACCTTTTACGGATGCGTTTGGGTGCTTATACGGAGCAGCTTCTGCGTACTTATGCCGTCTCCTCCGTGCGGTCTGTATTTGTCTTGGGAGCAGTGCCAGCAACTGAGCCATTAAGTAAAAACTCACGCAGGCGATTAATGTGCTGTTTAAGTCCCTCCACCCGTTCTTCCTGCTGCACGCTCCAAAAGCCACTTCCTCGTGAGGCCATGCTGGTAAGCAGAATTTTGCGCTCCTCCATCATCCGGATGGCCACCCAGAGGGTTTCCTCCAGGGAGTGCTGCTCCGCATCAAGTAGGGCGTCGGCCGTGAAAGCGTGGCCAGTATGGCACCTGAAACGCAGTACGTTGCCTTTATTAAGCTGCCACAAGGCACCGCCGCAATCAGGGCAGGTCATGGGCACTTGGTGCCCAATCTCCTGAACTTCCTCTGTAGTTCCCACGACGCGTTCCGCAATAGCGGCTTCAGTTTGAAGATCCTTTGGAATATTCGCTGTGCTCTGCGGAGGCACCGGATGGTGCGTAAGCTCAACGAGCAACGCTCCAAGCCGGGCCAGAGGGGCATTATAATCTATATCTACGTTGCGCAGCGCACTTTCGGGCATGCTTGGGAATTCAGCATCGAGCGGGTCTTGTACCACGGCAATGCCGCCGCAGCGCTTAATGAAATCGAGGCCGGCGGTGCCATCATGTAGCATGCCTGTGAGCACCACGCCTATTACGCTAGGGCCAAAGCTGACGGCCGCTGAGCGGAATAGGGTGTCGGCGGCGGGCCGGAAGCCATTCTCCCGCGGGCCCTTGGTCACCAGCAGGCGGTTTACCCGCAGCAGCAAGTGGCGGTCGGGGGGAGCAAGGTACAGGTTGCCTGCTTCAATAAATGTCTGGTTAAGGGCCAGCTGGCATTTCAGCTTGCTATTGCGGCTGAGCCGGTTCACTAGAGCCTCTCCCGATGACTCAGGAGACAGGTGCTGTACCACGAGCACGGCCGCCGGAATAGAGGCAGGTAGCTGCCTCACCAGCTCCGTGAGGGCCAGCATACCCCCTGCGGAGGTGCCAATTACAATGAGATAGGGAGGGGGATTCACAGACAGAGCAGAAGAGTGCAAATCGAAAGAGCAAACAGTAAGTGTGCAAGCCAGCCGATACGATGCGGATACTGCGGCTCGGTGCATACGGGCTGTAAGGGCTATACGGGCTATACGGGCTATAGAACCAAACAGGCCAAAGTTGGGTGCAGTTACCGGCCGGTAATAATGGCTCGGGCCGGAAAACGCAAATTGTTTAAAGTAAATTAGAACTTGAATCTGCCTCAAGCTCCTCTGTAGCGGGTTTAGTGCCTGTTTCCTGTTATCCTTGTTACCGCTAGTAGTCTTGCCCCAACCCAGGACAGCCGCCCCCTCCCCGATTTTTATTCCCCCCTTTTCCTGTGCAAGAAGAGCAACCCACATCAGCAGCGCAAGTACCCGTTGTAGCAGGTCCTATCTTAATAGAAGAGCCTGCAGTAGCTCTCCGGAAGTCTCTGGTCGATAAATTTCCTGTTGTTGGTATTGGCGGTTCAGCAGGCTCCTTAGAGGCCCTGGAGCTGTTCTTTGCTCATTTGCCTTCCCGTACCGGCGCGGCCATTGTGGTGGTTACCCATTTGGGGCCTCAGCAGGGGGAGCTAGTAGAAGTATTGCAGGGCTTTACCTCCCTGCCCGTAACGCAGGCCACTGATGGCCAGCGGGTGCAGCGCGACCACGTGTACGTGATTCCGCCTAACTCCGACTTGAGCCTGCTGCACGGTGTGCTGCTGTTACTTGCCCCCACCCAGCCGCAGGGGCGCCGCCTGCCCATTGATTTCTTCTTGCAAAGCTTGGCCAAAGATGCCCAGGACCGCGCCATTTGCATCATCTTGTCGGGGCTGGGCTCCGATGGGACCATTGGCCTGAAAATGGTGATGGAGAACTTTGGGATGGTTATGGTGCAGCAGCCTGACACGGCTCTGTTCGACTCGATGCCGCGTTCGGCTATTGCCACTGAGTTCGTTGACTTTGTGCTACCCCCAGAGGATATGCCTGGTAAGCTGCTGGAGTACATAGAGCGCCCCTTGCTCACGCGCCCCCCGCGTGAGCTGACCCCTGAGTCTAAAACCAAGCCCGCCCACGCCCTCCAGAAGATCTTCATGCTCATCAGGGGGCAAACCGGCCACGACTTTACCTACTACAAGCGCAATACGCTTTTCAGGCGCATTGAGCGGCGTATGAACTCTCATCAGATCAAGGAGTTTACGCACTATGTACGCTACCTTCAGGAAAACCCGCAGGAGGTAGAGATGCTCTTTAAAGAGCTGCTAATTGGGGTAACCAAGTTCTTCCGTGACAAGGAGGCTTTTGAGGGCCTGCGCACCCATTTGATTCCACTGCTCATCAAGAAGCCCGCCGACAGTACCGTGCGGGTGTGGGCGCCGGGCTCTTCTACCGGCGAAGAGGCCTACTCGCTGGCCATGCTGCTGCTGGAGTGCCTAGAGCACGTAGACCCGCACAAGTATCTCAAAATTCAGATCTTCGCCACCGACATCAACCCCGAAGGAATTGATTACGCCCGGCTAGGCCTCTACCCCGAGAACATTGCCGCCGACGTGAGCCCGGAGCGTCTGCGCCGCTTCTTTCATAAGGTAGATGGCGGCTATCAGATCCGGAAAGAAGTGCGCGATGTGGTGGTGTTTGCCTTGCACAACCTAAGCAAGGATGCCCCTTTTACCAAGCTGGATTTACTGTGCTGCCGCAACCTGCTCATTTATCTCTCCAGTGATCTGCAACGGAACCTGCTGCCCATATTCCACTACGCGCTTAACCCCGGCGGCCTGATGTTTCTGGGGCCTTCCGAGAACGTGACGGGCTTCCAGGATATGTTTATTCCGCTGGATATCAAATGGAAAATCTCCCGTCGCTCAGAGTCGGTAGCTTCCCTTACCCGGTTGGCCAATTTCCCCTTTTCTCTTACTCGCCATCCGGCTGCGCCGGTTCATCCCGTAGGTCTTATGAACGCATCTACTCCCCGTCGTGAAAGTGGTGCCTTTGCGACGCTGGTACAAAAAGTACTGCTGCGCTATTATGCACCGCCGGCGGTGGTCATCAACAGCAAAGGCGACATCCTGTTCGTGAACGGGCGTACGGGCAAGTACCTGGAGCCTGCCCCTGGCCTAAGCGGCATGAACCTGTTTGACATGGCGCGCGAAGAGCTTAACTTTGAAATAAGCGGGGCAGTGCACCGGGCCACGCAAAACCGACAGGATGCTGTGCTGGAAGAGGTGCGTCTGAAAACAGACAATGGCTATGAGCTGCTCCGCCTTACGGTGAAGTACCTCTCGGAGCCGGATACGCTGGCGGGGCTGCTGATGGTGGTGTTTGAAGACCTCCCATCGCCAAAGCGTAACCGGGGCCGCAAAAAGCTGGACTTGCAGGAGCCTGACGGGCGCGATGCCGTGGTGGTGGCCCTGGAAAAGGAGCTTAAATACACTAAGTTCCGGCTGCAAACCACCATTGAGGAAATGGAAAGCAGCGTGGAGGAGCTTAAGAGCACCAATGAGGAACTGCAAAGCGCCAACGAGGAGCTGCAAAGCACCAATGAGGAGGCCATGACCAACAAGGAGGAGATGCAGAGCCTCAATGAGGAGCTCATGACCCTGAACATGCAGTACCTCAGCAAAACCGATGAACTCTCGCAGGCCGCCAACGACATGAAGAACCTGCTCGACTCTACGGAGCTGGCCATCATCTTCCTGGATAATGAAATGGTGATAAAGCGGTTTACGCCATCGGTGGGGCGCATCATCAACCTGCTGCCTACTGACGTGGGGCGCCCCATTATGCACTTTGCCAACAACCTGAAGCACTCGGCCCTGGCCGAAGACGTGCAGCTGGTGCTCAACCGCCTCCTGACGCTGGAGTCTAACATTCAGTCCAACAATGGGGAGTGGTACGTGATGCGCATTTTGCCCTACCGCACCCTCGATAACTACATCAGTGGGGCCGTAATCACCTTTACGGAGGTAACGAGCCTCAAGCGTCTGGAACAGCAGCTGCAGGAAAGTGCCCGCTTTGCCGAGAGCATCATTGAAACCGTGCGCGAGCCTTTGCTGGCTCTCGACCGCGACCTGCGGGTGCTAACGGTGAGCCGGGCCTTTGCCACGCAGTTTCAGCTGAATGCAGAGGCCGTGAAAGGAGAGTCCTTGAACACGCTTTCGGGTGGGGCCTGGAGCCAGCCTGATTTGCACCGCCGGCTGCTAAAGCTCATCAACAGCGAAGCCCGTGAGTTTGACAACCTAGAGCTGCAAGCCGACTTTCCGGAGGTAGGCCACCGCCATTTGCGGCTGTACGGGCGGCGCATCTCCAGCCAGGGTAATAAAACTGATCGGATACTGCTCAGTATCGAAATCCTGTAAGCGCAAGAACTTGCAGAGTGCCCGTGCGTAGCAAGTAACTAAACAGTCATCATCCGGCCTGCGCCGCGGCAATAGCCCAACCAGGACAACCAGTATGGACTCCAACCTTCCCTCGCCAGAACAAGACATGCCAGATGCTTCGGCGGCCATGCGCCACCTGCGCGACCGGGCAGAACGCACCCGTCTGGTGGCGGAGAGTATGGATGAGAAAACGCCTGAGGAGGTGCGGCGCCTAGTCCAGGAGCTGCAAATCCATCAGATTGAGCTGGAAATGCAGTATGAGGAACTGCAACGAGCGCAGGCGGAAAGTGAAGCTATGCGCGGCCAGTACGTTGACTTGTATGACTTTGCGCCCGTGGGATACTGCACACTCACGAGAAGAGGAGAAATCAGGCAGCTAAACCTGCACCTAAGCCACCTGCTGGGCCTGCCGCGCCGCAGCTTACTGGGTAGGCGCTTTGGGTTGTTTATCAACCCAGAGCATCGGAACCAGTTGGGCGAGTTTCTGGATAAGGTGTGGCACTCTGGGCTCCGGCAGACGTGCGCCCTGCAAATGGCCCGCCACGATGGCTCGCCGTTCTATGCGCGCCTGGAGGGGCTGGCGTTTCAGGATGCGCTGGAAGAACAATTCTGCCGCCTGGTGGTGATTGACATAACGCCCCAGCAGGAGGCTGCCAAAGCATTAGGTGCCAGCGAGCTGCGTTTCCGGACATTGTTTGAGAAAAGCTCAGATGCCGTACTGCTGGTAGAAAATGAGTGTTACATTGACTGCAATGATGCGGCCCTGCGCCTAATTGGTGCCGTTGATAAACGCCAGGTAATTGGTAAAAAGATACTAGACTTATCTCCTGATTTTCAGCCGGGTGGGCGGCGTTCCACTGAACTCGTGCAGCAGCATATGCAGCAAGCTCAGCGCCAGGGCAACCACCGCTTTGAGTGGTACCAGCAGCGGCTGAATGGCGAGGATATGTGGCTGGAGATTGTGCTCACGGTGCTGGAAGTAGACAGCAGTACCGTGATGCACGTGATCTGGCGCGACGTTACGGAGCGCAAGCGCAACGAGCAGCGCCTGATTGCCAGCGAGGAGCGGCTGCGCTTAGCACTGGCAAGCTCAGGTATGGGCGTATGGGTGTGGGAACTGACGTCGGATGAGTTGTACTGGGACCAGCGTGCGCAGGAGATAATAGGCCATCCATTTGATGCTAATCCGGTGCCTTTTAGTAGGCTCCATAATGCAATCCACCCCGAGGATCTACCTCGCGCAACAGCCGTGTTGCAGCAGGCTATGCAGCAGCACCAGCCCTTTGATCTGGAGCACCGTGTAATATGGCCTAATGGCAGTATTCGCCACGTAACGGTCAGCGGCCAGGTGCTGCCAGGAGAGCCGCGGCGCCTCACTGGCCTCATCCGCGATGTAACCGTGCGTCGGCAGGAACAGGAAGAATTGAACTACAAAAACCGGCTTCTGGAGCACATTCTGGGCAATACCCCGGTAGTGCTGGGGCGCATGACTCCCAGGGGCGAAATTCTGGAGCTTGTGGGCCACGGCCTACGCCGGATGGGAATGGCAGATAATGAGCTGGCCGGCCAAAACATACTGGAGGTGTACCCTAACGCAGCCAAGCACGTGCAAAAGTTACTGGCCGGCCAGAATGTTGGCTTTATTACCAGCGTCGTGTTTTATGGCGAAAACCTGTACTACCAGAACTACGGATTTTTTGATGAGCAAAAGCAGCAAGCCGTTATCTTCTCCCTTGATGTAACTGCCTCAGAGCAGGTAAAAGCACAACTGCGCTCTGAGAAAGAGTTTACTGAGCGTTTACTCGACAGCAGCGTAGATGCCATTGCGGCCCTCGACCAGAACGGGAAAGTGACGGCCTGGAACCGTACGGCGGCGTTACAGACGGGGGTGAGCCCGGCCCAAGCCCTGGGCCAGTGCCTCTGGGAAACGCCTCTGGGCCAACCCTACGCTGGGTTACAAGAGCTGGTAGCGCAGGTGCTGGCCGGAGAGCCCGTTACGCGCCTGGCCATGAAAGACATGACCCCCCTAGGTGGCTACTTCGACCTGTACCTGGTGCCTCTCACCCGGGCTGAGGAGCATATTGGTGCCCTGCTTATCATGCGCGACGTAACGGAGCGGGAAGAGCTGCTGGCTGAAACTACCCGCCTCAAGCTACGCCAGCAAAAAGCGGTGCTGGAGGCCATCCTGACTGCTCAGGAGGAAGAGCGCCGCCGTATTGCCGAGGCGCTGCACAATGGCGTTGGTCAGCTGCTGTACGCCATTAAGCTGCACTTAGAGCATACTGCCGAGCTGCCGCGCTCCAGCCCCAGCTTTGGGCTGCTGGATGAAGCTATTCGTACTACCCGCAGCATTTCCTTTGAGCTAACCCCCGGGGTGTTAGAAGATTTTGGCCTGGAAACGGCCGTAAAAGAGCTGGTGAAACGCATTCCTCGGCCTCCCATCCGGCTACAGTCTCATATTCCCCGTGATCTGCCCAGAACCTTGCAAATTGCCGTGTATCGCATTGTGCAGGAGCTGCTTAACAATGTTATGAAACATGCCCAGGCGGGCGAAGTCTTTATTTACTTGGAGAAAGAAGACGACCATCTGCACCTAAGCGTGGAGGATGATGGCGTTGGGTTTGATAATCAGCGCCTGAGTAAGATAACTGGTATTGGGCTGAGTAGCATCCGTAGCCGGGTAGAGCTGCTCAACGGGCAGTTCAGCCTGGAGTCGAGGCCGGGGCACGGTACCATTGTGAATATACAGTTGCCAGTGGCCTAGGTGCCGCCGCCAGACAAACTGCGATAAATACGTACAAAAAAGGGCGTTTACACTGCATAATACGTATTAAATGGGTAGATAGCCTGCTTGAAAGCCGTAGCTTTGCCCCGCCTAACAGCTGTACTATAGCCTGATTGAATGTGAGTTCAGCCGGGAGGGTAAAGTTGGTTTATTCATGCTCACGGCAGAGCAGCCGCGGAACACCTAAAATTCTTGCTGCCCGCAGTGGTAATAACGTAACATAATTAAGGAGAAGGCTGTACAGATAGGGCATTTGTACCTACATTGTACGGCTGGGTAAGTGGTTAAGGCAGAGTAGGCTAAGAGTGAGAGAGGCGCAGCGCTCTTCGGGGAGGATAGTTGAAAAGAATAGGTGGGCTGATTTAGGAAGGTATGCGGGTGTATCAGGAAAATTTACCAAATAGTTGTTTGCTTATTTTAACAGAATCGGATGATTCATCGGTGGCGGTTTTACTGCTCACGGAGGCCCTGCAGTTAGCCTGTCGCAGTGGCAAAGCCAGCATTTGGATTGACTGCAGCCAGGTACAGCAGTTAAGCGCCACTGTAGTGGCAATTCTGCGGCATTATGCCGCCTGGCTTCAGCAGCAGCATATTACGCTAGTAATATGCCACCCACCAGAATCTTTAAAAGCCGGCCGCTCCGATAGAAGCCTGCTGCTGGCACCTTCTCTGCTTGATGCGGAATTGCAGTGCCGTGACCTGCTGCACTAGCTGGTATTACTTACAGGCGTGTAAATGTGTTATAGCTGCGAGCAAGGGCAGAAAAGTGCGTTAAATATGGGACACTGGTACGGTGCAGACCTATAAATAATTTTATTGCGCTTTGTATCAAAGATATATAGCGACAGGAAAGTATGAGCTGAACTATTTCGTATTTTTATCCTTTAGTACTGTTACCTGCCGCCACTTATAGCCATAGTGTGACCGGTAGCGCAAGCAACTCGTTTAGGCCGTATAGCCGGTTGTGATGCCCCGGAACATGTCGTGTTTATATGTCAGAACTGCTTTTCGACGTCAATCTGCAACAACTCCCCGACGAGTACCTGACTGGGGAATGGACGGTGGCCGACCGCGTGCTAAACCGTACTGACCCGGCATCGGCATTGGCGCAGGCCACTGTATTCCGGCTGCAGCCTGGGCTCATGGAAATCCAGACGCCGGAGCTGCATAACCAAGGCAGCTGGAAGGTAGAACGCGACGGCCTGCTGAACCGCCCCTACCTGGAGTTAGACCTGGCCGCCGAGAAAACCCGGGCCCTCGTTACCCGCCTGCGCCGCTCTGCTGATGGGCTGCACAGCCAGTTGAACTTGTATTTCCAATCGGGGATGGAGCTGCAGCTCGCGCAGCCATCCTATTAACTGTCACATTCACTGCAATGGAGCCAGCCGTAGAAACGACCCACAACGATGCCTTTCGCTTTTTGGCCGATATGATTCCGCAGCTCGTGTGGTTTACTGACCCCACGGGCTTCCATACCTACTTCAATCAGCGCTGGACCGATTTTACGGGCTACACCCTGGCCGACAGTGTGGGGCCGGATATGTGGAACAACCTCCTGCACCCCGATGACCGCATGCGGGCCCGCGAAGTATGGGGCCGTTCCCTGGCAACCGGCGAGTTCTATGAGATTGAGTACCGTTTTAAGTCAAAGAATAACGACTACCGTTGGTTTCTCGGCCAGGCTCAGCCGCAGCGCGACGAAGACGGCCAGATTACGCAGTGGTACGGTACCTGCACCGATATTCATGAACAGAAAATGACCGAGCTGGCCTTGCGCAAGCGGGAGCAGGAGTTGCAACAGGCCTACGACGACTTAGAAGTGAAGGTGACGTTCCGGAATCTGGAGCTAGAGCGCGAGGTGCAGCAATTACGCCAGCAGCTCGCCAGCATGTAAAGTCCGGCACTCCCCCACACGCATCATGCCCGAACAGGTGGCCTAGCAAAGGCACACGTGTTCGGGCATGATGCGTGTGGGAGGCTTAGTGAGGTTTGAAAACGGGGCTAAAAGCGCACCCGCGCAATAGTGAACACCGATACCGGCGGGGTTTGATTGGCCTGCAGTGCGTTCAGGTTAGAGTATAGCACGTAGCTATCGGAGCCCTCACGGCGGGCCAGCGTGGTAGGGTATTGAGGTGGCGTAGTAAACGTACCCGACACGGTAGCCGCGCCCCAGGCATTGGTGGTGGTGAGGCGGTACACTTTGGCTTGCGCATTGGTTACCACCTGCAGCGTATTATTATCTTGAAGCAGCATGCCATCGGCGCCCTTTAGGTCTTGACTAACCGTAACTTTGGTAAAGCCAGCTGGGTTGCTGATGGGCACTTTAAACAGAGCGCCCTCGTCGGATTTAGCCACTAGCAGGTAGCCATCAGGGTGGAATACAATGCCATTGAGCCCAAACATGCTCGCCGGTGCCGCCAACTGCGTGTTCTCCAGAAATACAGTAGCGGTGCCTTGCGCATCCACCTTATAAATAATGGGAGAGAAGCTGTCGGTTACGTAAGCATTGCCCTGGGCATCAACGGCAATATCATTGGCAAAGTGGTTTAGGGCCGGCCGTAGGCCACCCAAGTCAACGGTAGAAAGCAGTTGGCCATTATCGCGGTTGAAGATAGCCAGCCGCGCCAGCTTGCGCTGAGTAGCCGCAGAAGTACGCTGGGAGTTGTAACCGGGGTCTGATACCGCCACCAGCAGGCGGTTCCTGCTGTCGTCGAGGTTCATGCCAATACTGGAAACCAACGCGGTATTTTCGGCAAAGGCACTATACGTACCATCATCCCGCACCTGGCCTACCGTGCCGCTTGTTTGGGAGCTCACTAGATACCGGTTGTTTTTGGCGTCGTACTGCACTCCTTCGGGGTAGAGGTTGGCCTGGGTGAAAGCTACCGCTTCGGGCGGAGTAGGGCTGTTATCGTTGTCGTCATCATCGGAGCAGCTGGAGGCAGAAACCAGTAAGCTGCCGCTCACCGCCAGCAGAAGTAAGGCGCGTTGCATAATGAAACGGGAAGGAAGAAAGTGAAGCATGGCAAAGAATAAAGACTGAATAAGCAGTCAATCATACGCTTAGCTCATTAGCCCGGACGGTAATGCGCCAGATTTTGCACGTTTCCGGCAGAAGGCATGGCTGGCACGCTGCCCGGTATAAGCAGAAGAATTTCTGGCTTAGAGTAGTGAAGGAGCAAATCGGGGCAGTATCTTAAAGGCATAAACTCCTACTTCATGAACCGCCGAATTTTCCTGCGCAATGGCTCCCTCGCGAGCCTGGCCCTTTCCACCTTCTCCCTCGGAGCGTGCTCCACCGATACTTCTCAAACAGCCGCTATTGAGGGCACCACCGAGGGCAACGCCCCAGCCGATGCCTTTGAGCTCAATGAGGCTACCGTGCAGGATCTGCAGAAAAAAATGAGCAGTGGGGCCATGAGTGCCCGCTCCATTACGGAGCTTTATTTAAAGCGCATTGAGGCCATTGATAAAGCCGGCCCAACGCTTAACTCTGTTATTGAGGTAAACCCCGATGCCCTGGCCATTGCTGATGCCTTGGATAAAGAGCGCAAAGACGGCAAAGTGCACGGACCGCTACACGGTATTCCGGTGCTTATCAAAGACAACATTGATACCGCCGATAAGCAGCAAACCACCGCGGGCTCTTTGGCCCTGGCCGGCCACAAAGCCGCGCAGGATGCATTTATCATTAAAAAGCTGCGTGAGGCTGGCGCCGTGGTGCTGGGCAAAACCAACCTCAGCGAGTGGGCCAACTTCCGCTCTACGCGTAGCACCAGTGGCTGGAGCAGCCGGGGCGGCCAAACCAAAAACCCCTTTATTCTTGACCGCACGCCCAGCGGCTCTAGCGCCGGCTCAGGCGCTGCCGCTTCTGCTAACCTCTGCGCCCTGGCCATTGGTACCGAAACCGATGGTTCTATTGTGTCGCCGGCTTCTTGCAGTGGCCTGGTAGGTATTAAACCCACTGTAGGCCTGTGGAGCCGCTCCGGCATCATCCCCATTTCTGCCACGCAGGACACTGCTGGCCCCATGACCCGCACCGTCCGTGACGCCGCCGTTCTGCTGGGGGCCCTGGCAGGTGAGGATGCTGCCGACGCCGTGACGAAGGAAAGCAACGGTAAAATCCAGCCCGACTACACTACGTTTCTTGATGCCAACGGCCTCAAGGGCAAACGCCTGGGGGTAGAAAAAGGGCACCTGAAAGGTTCTTCCGATGCCATTCCGCTGTTGCAGGCCGCCGTGGAGCTGCTCAAAGCCCAAGGGGCCACCATTGTGGAAGTAGAAGTAGAGAAGGAAACCGACCCGCTAGGCCAGGCCGAGTACGATGTGCTGCTCTACGAATTCAAGGACGGCGTAAACAAGTACCTGGCTACGGCCAATGCGCCGGTTAAAAACCTAACCGACGTTATCAATTTCAACAGCCAGAACAAGGCCAAGGCTATGCCGTTCTTCCAACAGGAGATTCTGGAAAACTCCAACAAGCTGGAAGGGTTAGATAGCGCCAAATACAAGGCAGCCCTAAATAAATCGCACAATGGAGCCAGGCAGGCGCTGGATAAAGTGCTGGCTGATAATAAGCTCGATGCCATTGTGGCCATCACCAACTCACCAGCCCGTTGTATTGACCTGATCAATGGCGACTCAGGCGGCGGCCCCGGTTTCTCCTCACCGGCGGCTATGGCTGGCTACCCCCACATTACAGTGCCCATGGGCCAGGTGTACGGCCTGCCCGTAGGCCTGTCGTTTGTAGGTGGTGCCTACAAAGAAGGCGAGCTGCTAACCGTGGCCTACGCCTACGAGCAAGCCTCTAAGAAGCGCGTGGCTCCGCAGTTTAAGGCCCCGTTTGTGGGGTAGGCAACCTATCATTGTAAGCTTCAACAAAAAGCCCCGCTCACTGAGCGGGGCTTTTTGTTGAAGCTTACAAGAGGTAGCTTGCTTAGTGAGTAACTACCAGGCGGCCAGTTTGTGTTTGTTTGCCAGACTGCAATTTAAACAGGTAGGTGCCTGCAGGGAGCTTGGCTCCTTCAATCACCTGCTCGTGCCGGCCAGCGTGTTGCTCCGTCTGCACGAGGGTTTGAACCTTGCGGCCCATCATATCATAAAGAGCCAGATTTACGGGGCCATCCTGCGAGAGGTGGTAGTTGAGAACGGCTTGGCCAACCAAGGGGTTAGGTGCTACAAAGGCGGCAGTTTCTACTGGCTGAGCAGAGGTAGCACCAGCCAGCGTAGCAGCAGAAGAGGACTGCGCAGCCACATCGGCCGGAGCTGCGTTCCACTGCTCATGGGTGCGGGTTACAATCACGGCAAAATCAGCGCGCTTCACAACTTGGTTAGGCTTAAACGAAGCATGCAGGGTAGGCTGCAGATCGTAGGGCCCCTGGGTCAGCGTGTAGTAAGCGTTGATGATGTTCATGTCGAGGGCTACCTGCACGTAGCCGGAAAGGCCAACCGGAATCTGGGCTGCATCGTCAATGGGTAGGCGCTTGCCATCAACCAGTACCGTTACGGGGCCGGAAGTTTGCTGGGCTTTATTCTGAAGGCCCAGGCTCTGCACCAGGGAGTAGGTGAGGCTAGCTCGCGTTACGGCCTGTTTAGGACCAAAAGACCCTGGGGCTACTTCCTGCATCACCCCGTTTTGGGAGTAGTTACGGTCGCGGAGGGCGGCGCCCTGAGCCGTGACGGATGTAGCCAACAGCTGCTCGGCGGCACTCACGTCGCCGAAGGGAGCCGCCCCCGTGAGGGGCAGGTACTGCCGGATGGCCTGCCCCATGAGCAGGTAATCGGCCAGCTGCAGGCGCGTCAGGTTCTGATCGGGCTTAAAGCCCGTGGCCAGGCCATCCATCAGGCGCTTGCTGATGGCCATCTCAATGGAAGCCTTCGCGGGGTGCGTGGCTACATCGCCTAGGCCACTCGTGCCCTGTGACTGATTCAGTGCAATGGTGCCATTTACCGTTTCGGGTATAGCAACGCCCTGCAAGCCATCGAGGCGAACCGTCCAGGTGCCGGCTTCAGGGCCTGCTACCGCTACGGCACGGCCAGGGCTGAGTGCAAACAATACCGATATACCCGAGGCATACCGCTTGCCGCTAGGAGAAAGCACCACCAAGTTAACAGGGTTGCCGGTTTCGCCTAGCACCCCGGACACCTTGCAGCTTACCTCCAGCGAGGAGGTGCCGGCAGGCACCGTGAAGGTGCTGCTGTTACTGGCAGTGGTAGCGGGGTTAAAGTTGATAGTAAAAGGAGAGCTGCTAACGGCCGTATTCACGCTGCTAAGGAAAGCACGCGTAGCATTTACGGTTGGGCCGTAGCCGGCCTGGCGGTAGGCCCGGTCAACGGCGGCGTAGGCGTTGGCCATGCCACTTCCCACTTCCCACGACTCCCGGTTGGGTAGGTTAGTGGTAGTTTCCTGCAAAATAGTTTTAACCTGATAAGGCGTCAGGCTAGGGTTGGCATCCAGCATAAGCGCCACAATGCCTGCCACGTGGGGGGCAGCCATGGAGGTGCCGGTGAGGGTAGTATAGAAAGGTAGATAAGCAGGCTCAATGCTTTCCGCATCTTGCTGGGTGCTTAGCACGCCTACCGGGGAAATAGTGCGCGTAGAAACAATATCTGTGCCCGGAGCCGTTACGGTGGGCTCATCGCGCCATGGGTAGGTTTGGCCATCAACGGTAACGGTGCCGTTTACGCCCTTGCGGCCGCGGGAGGAAGAAGGAGCCAGCACGCCTGCTTTGTCGGCGTTGGCTACGCAGATTACCCAGGGGGCTTTCTTGTAGTTGCCGGTAATGGTGCCCGAACCCGCCCCCGAGTTGCCGGCTGAGAATACTACCACCATGTTGCGGTCAACACAGCGCTTAGTGGCAATGGTAATGGGGTCGGCGGGGTTAACGTCGGTAGCAATGTCAGAGGTAGTACCAAACGAGTTGGTAATTACCCGGATGTTGTACTGGAACTGGTGTACCAAGGCATAGTCAAATGCTCCCACCACATCCAGAATGAACAACCCTGCGCCGGTGCCATAGCCAATGAGGTCGGCGCCGGGCGCTACGCCCGCGTACTTGCCGTTTGAGGCTGCTCCAGTAGCTCCCACAATACCTGCCACGTGCGTGCCGTGTCCGCCGGTCTGGTCAGTATTGGGTACATCCTCCACGTAAGTAATGGGCAGCATGGGGTCCTGCGCATTGAGGTTGGTAGTACCCAGTACGTTTTGCTTCAGGTTCTGACCTAGCTTCAGATCGGGGTGGGTGCCATCAATACCGCTGTCGTTTACCAACACGCCAATGCCCTTCCCCGATACCGGGATGCCGCCATTACGCTGAGTGAATACGGGCTCTAAACGCACGCGCTGCGCTCCGGTAAGCGCGGTAGCTCCATCATTATCGCGCTGCAGCGAGCGGTTTAGGTACACAGATACTACTGCCGGATCAGCGGCCAGAGCTTTAACCTGAGATGGGGTAGCCAATACACCCGCTACCGGCAGAGCACGCATGGTACGGCCGTGCGTGATGCCTAAGCTCTGCAGCAACTGCAGATGCGCAGCCGAGGGTGCTCCTTCACCACGGAAGGTTACCACAACCTGCTGCAGGGAAGTGGTAGTGGATACTACTGACTGCAGATGCGAGTCAACGAAAGCTTGCGAGAAGGCGGCTACTGAGCTGCCCATCCAGAGCAGAAAGCCGAGTAAACTTTTTTTCATAAAAGGCAGGAAGGGTTTATGAAGAATTCGTGAAGCTATACGTAAAAGATATTAATTATGGATTTATCAAAAATAAATACTTCTAAACAGTGCAATTGCTATAAAGCGTATAATGATTACTAAATCATCAACTGTTTAGATGATTAAGTACGAATATGTCAATATGGCTTTTCATGCCGTAGTGCTAAAAATAGTGAACGATTACACTAGCCTAACGGAACTGCCCGCCATCAGTAAGCGCTTTTATGTAAGGTTATTATAGCTCCCGGTATATGATAAGAGCCAGTTCATAATGCTTGGGTTAAGCCGGAGGATACATGAACGTAATTTCTAGGATTCAGCAGAGTTGTAAAGTAGCAGGGTAAGGTGCTCTCTAAGTATGGGCAGGCGGCAGCAGAGTAGTTCTGGGCAGCAGCACTGAACTTCCGGAATGGATTCTATAGCTTGGCCGTTATAGTCGTGCGTAGAACCCGTACCTTTGCGGCTTCATAGCGCATAGTAGATGATTTCCATTACTGACCTCGACTTTCATTTCGGCTCCCGTACGCTCTACGACAAAGCCAGTCTGCACATAAAGCCCAAGGACAAAATAGGCCTTATTGGCCTAAATGGCCGGGGCAAATCCACGCTGCTGCGCATTCTGGTGGGCGAGTACAAGCCCGATGGGGGCAGCATCTCCATGAGTAAGGATGTGAGCCTGGGCTTCCTGAACCAGGATTTGCTTTCCTATGACTCGCACGAGCCCATTCTGATTGTGGCCATGCAGGCTTTTGGGGAGGCGCTGGATATTCAGAAGAAGATTGACGAGGTGTTACTGGAGTTTGAAACCAACTACACCGATGACCTGGTAGAGAAGCTGGCCGATCTGCAGGAGCGCTTTGAGGCGCTGGGCGGCTACACCATGCAGGCCCGCACCGAAGAGATTCTGGAAGGCCTGGGCTTCACTACTGAGGAGCTGCAGCGCCCCCTGAAGCTGTTCTCGGGTGGCTGGCGCATGCGCGTGATGTTGGCCAAAATTCTGCTTCAGCAACCCTCGCTGCTCCTCCTCGACGAGCCCACTAACCACTTGGACTTGCCCTCCATCAAGTGGATTGAAAACTACCTGGCTGGCTACGAAGGCGCTGTTATCATTGTATCGCACGACCGGGAGTTCCTGGACCGCACTACTAACACGACGGTAGAGGTAACTGGCGGCAAGCTGGTGCCCTACGCGGGTAACTACAGCTACTACCTTGAAGAGAAGGAGGAGCGCAATGCCATTCAGAAAGGGGCATTTGAGAACCAGCAGGCCCAGATCAGACAGGCTGAGCGTTTCATTGAGCGTTTTAAGGCCAAGGCATCTAAAGCCAAGCAGGCCCAAAGCCGCGTGAAGGCCTTGGATAAACTGGAGCGCATCGAAGACGTAGCCGCCGACGACGCGAAAGTGAACATCAAGTTCAATTTCACCGTGACGCCGGGCCGCCACATTCTGCGCATGGAGCACGTGGGCAAAAAGTATGGCGAGAAAATTATCTTCCGCGACACACACGTGCACATTGAGCGTGGCGACAAAATTGCCCTCATCGGGGCTAACGGTAAGGGTAAGTCTACGCTGATGCGGTTGGTGGCTGGCTCAGAGGCACCTACTTCAGGCACCCACCAGCTAGGCCACAACGTAATTATGTCGTTCTACGCCCAGCACCAGCTGGAAAGCCTGCGCATCGATAACGAGATTCTGCAGGAGATGGTGGAAGCCGGCTCTAAGCGCACCGAGATGGAGCTGCGCACGGTTCTGGGCTCTTTCCTGTTCACTGGCGACGAGGTATACAAGAAAATCAAGGTGCTTTCTGGGGGGGAGAAAAGCCGCGTGGCTCTAGCCAAAACGCTGATTTCGGAAGCCAACTTCCTGCTCCTCGACGAACCGACCAACCACCTGGATATGCAGTCGGTGAACATCCTGATTCAGGCCCTGGATCAGTATGAAGGCACGTACATTGTGATCAGTCACGACCGCTATTTCGTGGAGAATGTGGCCAATAAGATCTGGTACATTGAAGATTACCAGCTGAAGGAGTATCCTGGCACCTATAATGAGTATGAGCAGTGGCAGGAAGACCGGGAGAAAAATGCCAAGAAAGCTGGCCTAGCCGCACCCGTACCGGCTGCCAAAGCAGCGCCTAAGCCTGAGCCTGTGGCGCAGAGCAGCAACGGTAGCTCTTCTAAAAACAAACGGGAGCTGCAGGAAGTGGAAACGCGCATTGAGAACCTGGAGAAGGAGCTGGCCCAATATGAGGCTCAGCTCGCTGACCCGGCCACTTATAACAATGCCGCTCAGCTTAAAGACGCCACACTGAAATTTGAGCAGGTGAAGAAGGAGCTGGCCACCCAAACCAAGCGTTGGGAAGAGCTGGTATAAGCTGCCAAATAAACAGCAAAAAGGCCACTGCTTCGCATAGCAGTGGCCTTTTTGCTGTAGGTAGGTGCCGGCCGAAGAGGCTACTATGCCTGAGCGCAGCCCAAATGCCTAGTAGCTCCTGATCTAGGCCAGCAGTTGGGGTTTCTCCTGGTATACTTTCCACAGAAACTCGCCAAAGATGGTGTTAGCCCAGGCAAACCACGAGCGGGTAAATTTGCTGGCATCGTTCTTATGAAAAGACTCGTGCATGTAGCCCGTGCCGGCGTGGGTAGCCTTCAGACTCTGCACGCAGGCCCTGATTTCGGCGTCGGTGGTGCTGGTGAGGCCGCGGGTGGTAATAGCAATCGGCCAAATCATGTCTTGTCCCACGTGCGGCCCTCCAATACCCTCTGCGGCGCTACCCGTAAAAAAGAAAGGATTATTGGCAGACAGCAGGAAGCGGCGCGTGTTTTGGTACACGGGGTCAGAAACGGGCAGAGCGCCCAGATAGGGCAACGATACAAGGCTGGGTACGTTGGCATCGTCCATGAGCACGTGGCTGCCGAAGCCATCTACCTCGTAGGCGTATAAGTCGCCATGCTGGGGGTGCTTCACCACAGCGTGCTGCCGTAGGGCCCCTTCTACTTCGTTGGCTAGGGCAGTTAGCTCCTGGGCGGTGGCAGCATCCTGAGCCAGGGTGGTCATCATCTCACTGGCCTGGCGCAGGCTCACTACGGCAAAAAAGTTACTGGGAATCAGAAAGGAGTAGAGAGTAGCGTCGTCGCTGGGGCGAAAGGAGGAGCAGATGAGCCCCACGGGGCGCACCGGGTAACCATATCCGCTCATGGGCTGAGTGTCCGTGGCGGTGGCCGTCTGGCGCTGAAACTTGTAAGGGCCGAGATCCTCCTTGCGCTGCTGCTCCTGAAACGTTCGCAGGGTTGTTTTGATAGCTTGTTGCCATTGCGCATCAAAAGGGGCCTTGTCGGTGGTGGTTTTCCAGTAGTGGTAGGCCAGTCTGATGGGGTAGCACAGGGAGTCGATTTCCCATTTGCGCTCGTGCACACCCGGCTGCATTTTCGTCAGATCCGACTTCCACTCGCCCACTTTGGTGTCGTCGCCATAAAAGGCGTTAGCGTAGGGGTCTTTGATAATGCAGCGGGTTTGCCGGTTAATGACCCCCGCAATCAGTAGGCGCAGCGCCGGGTCTTTGTTCACAAATTGCAGGTAAGGCCACACCTGAGCTGAGCTGTCGCGTAGCCACATGGCGTCAATGTCGCCCGTGATAACATAGGTATCGGGGCGGCCCTGCAGGGTGGTGTGCGTAACCGTGGTATCCAGGGTGCTAGGAAAGCAGTTAGCGAAGAGCCATCCGAGCTCCTGGTCTTTCACCTTCTTGTTGAATTCTGCAATGGCTGCTTCCACCGCGCGGCTTCGAAAGCGCCGCTTGTCTGCCGCCGGGCGCACAACCGGGAATGCCGGGGCCGCGCTGGCAAAGGAATGCTGCTTGAAAAACACGCCGGCGGTAAGCAGGGAAGCCCCCTGAATGAAAGATCTGCGGTTCATGCGGTGGGTAAAAATAGCTGGGAAAAGGAACGCGCCACGGACATACAAAGTGAAAACATGGAGTAAGTATATTGATAATCTCACATTAGCTTAAACATTTTAGCATATTGGGTGCGCTACCGAGCGGAGCAGTCTATTGGCTCCGGCTAACCTAAAACTTCTTCCACTGAGAGGCCTAGTGCCTTGGTGGTTTGGCTGCTACCTGCTATTTCCATCTATTCCTTCCTATAGCTCCTTATGGTTGCATTTTCCCTGCATTGGCCCTCTAGAGTCGTTTCCTGGTGTTGGGCTCTGTTAACGGCTTATTGCCTACTAAGTAGTTCGCTGCCAGCACCTGCCCAAAGCCTGACCTCGTACGTTGACCCCCTGATTGGTACGGGCGGTCATGGGCACGTATTTCTTGGGGCTAATGTGCCATTTGGAGCGGTGCAACTGGGGCCACAGAACATTTTTAAAGGGTGGGACTGGTGCTCAGGGTACCATTACTCCGACAGTCTCATCACGGGCTTTTCGCACACGCATCTGAGCGGCACCGGTGCTTCTGACCTGGGTGATGTACTCATTATGCCTTACACCGGAGCCGTGCAAACAGATAAGGGCCGGCAACAGGCACCTCACCAGGGGTATTTGTCGCGGTTTTCGCACCAGCGAGAAACGGCCAAGCCCGGCTATTACGCCGTTACGCTTGATGACTATGGGGTTAGGGCGGAGCTAACCAGCACGGCTCGTGTAGGCCTGCACAAGTACACTTTCCCGGCTGGCGCCAAGCCGGCTCACATCATCATTGATTTGAAAGAGGGCGTAGATGATACAGCCACCGAAACCTACCTGGAACAGATAGACCCGCAAACCTACGTGGGCTACCGTTTTTCAAAGGGGTGGGCCACCGACCAGCGCCTGTACTTCGCCATTAAAACGTCGGTGCCTATTCCGCAATTCGCCGTGTATAATGAGGCACAGCCACTGGCCGGCAAAAAAGGGCAAGGCCTCGCCATTAAGGGCCTGTTTAGCTTTGCCAAAACGCCGGGCACCATCCTCTTAAAAGTGGGTATCTCGCCCGTGAGCAGCCAGAATGCGCTGGCTAACATTCAGTCAGAAATGCCCGGGTGGGACTTTGCCAAGGTGCAACGCGCCGCCGAGGCGGAGTGGAACCGTGAGCTGGGCAAAGTAACCATTGAAACCCACGACCCAGCGGCACGGCGCATTTTTTACACCGCCATGTACCACGCGCTCTTTGCTCCGGCCTTGTTTAATGACGTGAACCGGGACTACCGCGGTACCGATAAGAAAGTGTATCCCAAAGCGCCCTTTGTCAACTACACTACTTTCTCGCTCTGGGATACGTACCGCACGGCGCACTCACTGTTTCTGCTGGCCCAACCTGAGCGGGTAGGGGATATGATGCAGTCCATGCTGGCTATTCAGCAGCAGCAAGGCAAGCTGCCCATCTGGCACCTGATGGGCAACGAAACCAATACTATGGTGGGCTACAGTGCCGTGCCAGCCCTGGCAGAGGCCTACCTGAAAGGCACGCCTGGCCTTGATGGCAACCAAGTGCTGGCTGCCATGAAAGCTTCCAGTACTCGCAACGACCAGGGTGTGCGCTACCTCAAGGAGCTGGGGTTCATTCCGGCCGACAAGGAAAGCGAGTCGGTGGCCAAGGCTATGGAGTACGCCATTGATGACTGGAGCATTGCGCAGGTAGCCAAAAAGCTGGGTCGCCAAGAGGACTATGCCACGTACAGTGCGCGTGCGAAGTACTACCAGAAATACTTCGACCCGCATACCCGCTTTATGCGCGGCCTCACTACCGATGGCAAGTTTCAGCTGCCTTTCAACCCCATTCAGTCTATTCACCGCCAGAACAATTACACGGAGGGTAATGCCTGGCAGTACACCTGGCTGGTGCCCCACGACGTGCCTGGTCTGATCAGGCTGTTCGGCAGTGACACCGCTTTCACGCAAAAGCTCGATAGCTTATTCATTGTGCAGGGAAGCCTCGGCGAAAGTGCCTCGCCCGACATATCGGGCCTGATTGGCATGTATGCCCACGGCAACGAGCCCAGTCACGCCACCGTGTATCTGTACCCTTACGCCGGGCAGCAGTGGAAAACGGCGGAGAAGGTGCGCCAGGTGTTGCGCGAGATGTACAAAGACAAGCCCGACGGCATCAGCGGCAACGAAGACTGCGGGCAGATGTCGGCCTGGTACATTCTTTCGGCTATGGGTTTCTACCCCGTAAGCCCCAGCAGTGGCGCCTACGTGCTGGGCAGCCCCATTGTAGATAAAGCCACCTTACGGCTGCCCAAGGGCAAAACCTTCGTTATTGACGTCAAACACAATGAGCCCCAGAACCAGTACATCCAGTCGGTGCGCCTAAACGGCAAGAGCTACCCCAACAGCTACCTGCTGCACCGTGATATTGTGGCGGGTGGCACGCTGGAGCTAACCATGGGCCCCCAGCCAAACCGGGAGTTTGGTACGGCCCCCGCAAACCGCCCCCGCGAGGTGTATCCGTAAGGCGCCAGGCCTATTTAGCTAGAGGCCTGACACCCTTGTAGCATTCCTGCGCAGTACGGCCAAGGCATTTGTTGAGCCAAAGCTGCTTAGTTGTCTTTGGAGCAAGTCCAGGCGCCATCCCTGTCAATGAAGAAGCTGAAGTCGCTGTTTACCTGTTTCTGGCTGATGGTGCCATTGTAATCCTCGCAAACGTGGAAGGTCATCTTGACGGGATATATCGTGGCATTGGCTGGGGCGCCATCATGTTTGCGGGTTGCCCCACGCCCGGGCACGTTCGTTACCGTGTTTTGGTAAGCGGCACCCCTACTGAAGTAAGTAAAAACCACCCCTATGCGCGATGGGCGGGTAAGGGTGCCATTAGCCAGGCGGTTATACCAATCGTACACCTCCTTTTTAAACAAGGCATCTGATGCCGGCGAGCTATTAGTAAAGGTGCCAGGAGGTGGTGTAAACGAGCAGTTAACTGTTACGGCCGAGCCGTTCTCGGTGAGGCTGCGGATGTAGGAGCGGTGCACCCATTTATCATCAGCGCTACCGTAGCCATCAAAATGAACCCTGGATAAATCGCCTTTTTGCTCCAGCACGGTTGCTTTATACCAGTGGCCACTCTCATTCACCTCTACCCGTTTACTGCTGGCAGGCTGTTTCCTTTGCGCTGCTACGGGTGTAGCTACTGGCCTAGAAGCCGCTGCGGTGGCAGTAGGCGTAGCAGTAGCTGTTGCGGGGCGGGCAGCTGTTTTAGCAGACCGTATGATGCCCTTGGTTTTAAATATCCATTGGTCCCGGCTGGTATTTGCGCCGTCGCCATCAAGGTGTACTTTAAACTGGCTGTCACTGACATCCACAATGGTAGCCGGATACCAGGCGCCACTACTCCACTCTACTTCTACTTTGCTTCCCCGCTGAAAGCCTTGTGCCAAACTAGTATAACACCCAAGCAGGAGCACGAACAAAAGGTACGGTTTCATGTAGTGGGGTTTTAAAGGAATGCGTTGTCTGATAAAGGAAATAAGAAAATACATATAAACCAATGGACTTAAACGGGTTGGTTTATCTCCGCTTTATCTCATGACCACCACGTGACAACAGGGGGCTGCAAGCTAACCGATGGTGGTGGTGTGCCACTAGGAAAGGCTAAGATTAGCCTGTTGCCAGGTGGTAAGTGAAGCTGAGTAGTGTGGCTTCTCGTTCACGTACATTACTTCTTCCTGTACATTCGCACTATGCGCCTACTTCCCGCCTTCCCGTTTCTGCTTCTGGCTACTGCCTGCGTGCCACTGGGCACCCCCATCACCGACCCCAACGCCGCGCGTAGGCCAGCTACGCCGGGGCAGAGAGCCAGTACGGAGTATTACGCCGACAAAACCCTGCGCTACGAAGATGCCATTTATGACCCCAATGTGCGGACGGTGCTGTGCTACGTGCCCACGGGCCAGGTAAACGAGGTGTTCAATCCGCCTGTTATTTCGCTGGGTCAGGGGCAGCCGGTTACGCTGGAGTTTGACGTACTTGGTAGCCAGGGCGGCCGCCTCACTGCCAAGCTGGTGCACTGCGATGTTAACTGGCAAGCCTCAGTGCTGACGGATATGCAGTTTCTCAGCGAGATTAATGAGCAGAATATCACCGACTACCGGGTTTCTAACGCAACCAAAGTGCCCTACTACCACTACCGCCTGCAGATGCCGCGGGTGAAGCTATCCGGCAATTACCTGTGGGTGGTAACCAGCCCCGGTGGCACCCCGCTCATCTCGCGGCGGGTGTTGGTGTATGATGAAGGCGGCGTGCAGGTGTTCCTGAAGCAGGGCATTCCGGTTGCGGGGCAGGAGCGCTACACCCTGCAGCAGCTCGACTTCGGAATTCGTTACAACATGCAGCTGGTGAACCCCTCACAGGAGGTGAAAGTGGTACTGCGCCAGAACTACCGCTGGGATAATGCCAAGTATAACCTGCGCCCCACGTTTGTGCGGGAAGCGGAGCGTCAGCTTGATTATCAATACTTCAACTTTGAGAATACCTTCCCCGGCCTCAGTGAGTTTCGCTTCTTTGATCTACGTACGTTCCGCTCACAAGGCGTGGGCGTAGGCCAGATTGACCCCAACACCACGCCTCGCACCGCTGAGCTGCTACCCGAAACCTCGCGTAACGGCCAGCGCTATTCCCAGTACGACGACATCAACGGGCAGCGCGTGATTGAAAGCCGCGAGTATGGCAACGGCGACACCAACGGCGACTATCTCACTGTGGGCTTTCACCTGCGGGCCGAGCAACCCGCCCCAGGCCCGGTGTACGTGCTGGGCGCCCTCACCGATTGGCAATACAAGGATGAGTTCAAGCTCACCTACGATGCTGCGGCCCAGGAATATACGGGTCACGCACTGTTGAAACAGGGCTATTACAACTATATATACGCCGTACAAACTCCTCAGGGGCCAAACAGCGTGTATTGGGAGGGCAGCCACCAGGAAACAGAAAACCGCTACGACCTGCTGGTGTACTACCGCCCGCCCGGCACCCGCGCCGATTTGCTGATTGGGTATCAGACGGTGGATGTAAACAGTCGCCAGCCCTAGGCCTGTCTCTATAAAGCGGCTGGCTCATCTGGCGGCCGCTTTTCCAGTGTTGCGCTTCATAAACCGGGCTCAAGGCGTAGCCTGCTGCCAGTTGGTTTTAAGCATACCAGGCCACCGCTGGCGGCTCAGGGCTGTTGTATGTGGTGCAGCGAGGCCCCTGAGTTGCTCCAAAAATGTACGGGCAGCCCGCTGTAGTAATAGCTTGGCCGCTCTGGAAGTGCAGGGAATAACTACACAAAGTGCCGGCACGAAGTGGATGAAGAAAGGCGGTTTCAAAAGCTGGTGTGCAGTGCTCATCGGGGAAGTACAGCGTATTATGGCACGCCTTTCGCCTGGGTACAGGTGTGTGGCCGTAACCTTACGGCCGATGTGCTGCGTTGCAGGCTTATCACACCTATTGTGAAACTCCCTAGCTCTCTCCCATGAAACCCACTCTCTCTCATTCTGTGCGCGCCGGCGCTATGTTAGTGCTTCTCTTGCCCCTGGGTGGCTCTGTGCCAGCAAACCGGTCCTCTGCTTCTCCTGCCCGCGCCACTTTGCCCGTACAAGGGGCCCAACCCGATCCATCGGTGATTGCTCAGTTTGGCCTGCTCAATAACACCAAGCTCCAAAGCTATATTGACAGCAAGGGCATGCAAATGGGACGGATATCTGACCGTCCTGCCGACGTGAAAGGCTTCACTATTGTTGATTCGCCGATAATTAACGCCTTCGCTACCCCCGATGGCCACGTGTACTTTACCCGCGGCATTATGGCTCATTTCAACAATGAGGCCCAGTTCAGTGGTGTGTTGGGGCACGAAATCGGACATATCACGGCCCGGCACGGCCAGAAGCAGCAAACCCGTTCCACCATTGCCAACGGGGCGCTTATCCTGGGCTCTATTCTTTCTAAGCGAGTGGCTTCGGTAATTGAGCCAGCCTCGCAGGTGGTAGGCCTGGGGCTGCTTAAGTATGGCCGCGATGCAGAAAACGAAGCGGATAACCTGGGCGTGAAATATTCCAGCAAAATCGGCTACGACCCGGCTTCTATGGCCGACTTCTTCCTGACCTTGCAGCGTACTGAGCAGAGCAGCGGGGCTGCTACCGTGCCCACCTTCTTATCAACCCATCCCAACTCCGCCGACCGTTACCAGCGCGTGAAAAAGCTGGCCGTGACGGCTGAGCAGCAAGCGGGTCGCCAGTTAGCCGTAAACCGCGACCAGTACCTGCGCATGATTGAGGGCTTGCCCTACGGCGACAATCCCCGCGAGGGTTTTGTGGAGAACAGCGTATTCTACCACCCTGATCTAAAGTTTCAGTTTCCGGTGCCCCAGGGCTGGAAGTCGCAGAACTCACCCAGCCAGTTTCAGATGGCCGAGCCTAATGGCAAGGCCGTGCAGATCTTATTACCAGCCGGTAATAAGTCATTGGATGAAACCGCCCAGGCCCTGGTGCAACAGTTGCAACTGCAGAATGCGCAGGCCCAGAAAACCACTGTCAACAACTTCCCGGCCGTAGTTATCCAGGGCGACCAGGTTGGCCAGGACCAACAAACCGGCCAGCAGGGCGTAACGGCCAGTACACTTTCTTACATCATTCAGGATGGCCAAACGCTCTATGCCCTCGTAGGCCTGTGCGGCCCCGGTACCCTAAACACCTACGGCAGCACTTTCCAGCGAGTGGCCCAAGGCTTCCGCCGCCTTACCGATGCCAGCAAGCTTAACAAGCAGCCGGAGCGCATCCGAATTAAAACCGCCAAAGCTGGCCAGACGTTGGCCTCCGCCTTGGCTGCCAACGGGGTTTCCTCAAAGCGCTACGAAGAACTGGGCATCCTGAACGGTATGAAAACCACCGATAAGATGACGGCTGGACAGCTATTTAAGGTGGTAGGGCGCTAGGCCAGTGCATTGAGTAATCAACCGCAAATCCGGGCTCCGTCTGCAAGGCAATCAGCTGCGCAGGCGGGGTCCGGTAGCGTTAGGGACCAGTAGCGCGCACACGCAGGCCATGTCAGGTTCATGCTACAACAGCTGCTTGCTTTTGCTTTTTACCCGCTTGATCCACTGCGGTGTGTGGGCCTCATCAGCCAGCAGGAAGGCATATGGGTGCAGGGCAGGCACATGGCTGCACACAATGCGCAGTATGGCCGTCAGGGGCTCAAACAGAATCATTCCCGGAATGCCCCACAGCAGCTCACCTAGCACCACGGCTATAATGGTGAAAATGGGACTCAGGTTTAGTCGGGAGCCCATAACCAAGGGCTCAACAACGTTATTGTCAACAGCCTGCGCAAACAGAATAACGCCCAATGTGGGTAGCAACTGCCCTGCAGAGCCGCCCACCATAGCCATAATGAGGGGGAAAATAGCCCCTACATAGGCACCCACGTAGGGCACCAGCGTGGGCAGAGCCGCAATGAGGGCTAGGAGCAGCGCATTCTTCAGCCCGATAACCAGAAAGCCCACTCCATACACCACCGTCAGAAACAATACCGATAGCAGCCGGCCACTTAAGTATTGTCCTCCCACGCGCATAATCTCCTGGAGCATTTGATTTACCTCCTGGTGTTGCTCCGATGGGGCAAGGCGCAGGAAAAACTCCCGGAACTTGTGCCGCCCCCACAGCATAAAAAACAGGTATAGTAGTACCAGTACTAGGCCACCCAGCAAACCAGCCACGCCTTTCAGCGAAGTGGTAAGGTAGCGGTTGGCCGACTGCCCAAACTTGGCCACCTGCTCCTCCACAAACTGAATCTGCTCTCGTGGGGCTACACCAAAGCGCTGCTGAATCCAGTGCTGAGCCTGTTGTAGCAGCACTTGTACCTTCTGCTGAATCTGAGGGAGCTGCTCAGAAATATTGGCTGCTTGAGCCCCAATGGCCCAGCAAATTCCGCCCATAAAGGCTAGCAGCAGCAGCACGCACAGCAGCCCCGATACTATGCGGCCCGCTCCCCAACGTTCAAGCTGCCGGGCCACCGGCGCCAGCAGCATCGCCAAGATGGCAGCAAACACCAGCGGCACCAGAAACAGCCGGCCAACATATAGCAACAGCAGGCTTAGCGCCAGTAGGGCCAACACCTGTACGGTACGGGTGAGGGAAAGACTAGGCATACGCGGAACAAGGGAGTTAGAGGAATGCTTCCCTTACGATGCCCGGCGCTACTGGTTAAGGTTCTGCTAGCCGTAGGCTCCAGCCTCAATAAATGCCAGTGCCCCGACCGAATTCTGGCCGGGGCACTGGCGTTGCAGAGAAACTGTAGGAGTGGCCTAGGCCTTCTTTACAAACTCAGTTTTGATAACTAGCATGCTACCACCAGCTTTGCCTTCAATCTCGGCGGGGCTATTAGTGAGGCGAATGTTCTTAATCATGGTGCCGCGCTTGAGCGCCTGCGCCATGCCTTTTACCTTCAGGTCTTTGGTGACGGTAACCGAGTCGCCTTCCGCGAGCAGGTTGCCATTACTGTCCTTTACATCCATAAAGCCAATGGCTTATTGCAGTATTAAAAAGAACGTCATGCTGAGCTTGTCGAAGCATCTCTACCGCCAAACTAATCATTAGCATTGCAGCAGAGATGCTTCGACAAGCTCAGCATGACGGGCGTGAAGTTTTGCTTAACTACACGTTGAAGCGGAAGTGCATGATGTCGCCGTCCTGCACCACGTATTCTTTGCCTTCCACGGCCATTTTACCGGCTTCCTTAATTTTTACCTCGGTCTTGTACTCCTGGTAGTCAGCTAGCTTGATAACCTCAGCACGGATGAAGCCCTTCTCGAAGTCGGAATGGATAACACCAGCGGCGGCGGGAGCTTTGTCGCCCTTGTGAATAGTCCAGGCGCGTACTTCCTGCACGCCGGCCGTGAAGTAGGTAATCAGGTTGAGCAGGGAGTAGGAAGCCCGAATCAGGCGGTTCAGACCCGACTCTTTCAGGCCATACTCGGCCAGGAACATCTCCTTTTCCTCGGGGTCTTCCATCTCCGCAATCTGCGACTCAATGGCCGCCGATACCAGTACTACCTCAGCACCTTCCTTAGCCACATGCGCCTGCAGGGCTTGCGTGTGGGCGTTGCCAGTAGTAGCGCTGGCCTCATCTACGTTAGCCACGTAAATAACCGGCTTGATAGTCAGTAACTGCAGGTCAGCTACGGCTTCCAGCTCCTCGGGCGTGGCCTCCACGGCGCGGGCGTTTTGGCCTCCTTCGAGGGCGGCTTTAAACTTCTGCAGAGCAGCCACTTCCTTCTTGGCCTGGGCATCGCCACCCTTGGCAGAGCGCTCCGACTTGGCCAGTTTCTTATCGATGCTCTCCAGGTCTTTGATTTGCAGCTCCGTGTCGATAACGTCCTTATCAAATACGGGGTCAACGCCGCCGGCCACGTGCACGATGTTGGGGTCGTCGAAACAACGGGTTACGTGAATGATGGCATCAACCTCCCGAATGTTAGCCAGAAATTTGTTGCCGAGGCCTTCGCCCTTGCTGGCGCCTTTTACAAGGCCGGCAATATCCACAAACTCAATGATGGTGGGCAGTACCCGCTTAGGGTTCACCAGCTGCTCCAGAATCTGAAGCCGCTCGTCGGGTACGGTAATTACGCCCACATTCGGCTCAATGGTGCAGAACGGGTAGTTGGCCGACTCGGCCTTGGCGTTTGAAAGAGCGTTGAACAGCGTGGATTTGCCGACGTTCGGCAGGCCGACGATACCGCAGCGGAGACCCATATAGTGAAGTTGAGAAGTTGAGAAGTGGTGAAGTAGCGTCAGAGCCGCCATTCGTGCCGCAAAGGTACGGGGCTTTTTTGGGGAAAACACGGCCTAACCTAGCCTAGCCGTAAGCCATTACTGTGAGGCCAGTAGGTTGGTGTGATTCCGGGCGAGGCCTGCGCCATTGATGCGTACCTATTAGGCAAATAAGTCATGCGCTGATTTCTCCCCAGCAAGGTTTGAACAATTGCTTCGTGCCTCAAAAATTGGGGCCGAAGTTAGGCTGCGGGCTTGGCTGGTTAAGGTAGTGAAACAGCCTTGCCAAGGGGCTAGGTACTGGCCTAGAATGCCAAAAGCGGCGCACCTGAACTAGGCCAGGCACGCCGCTTTTAGGAAGCGAAAAAAGGATGATGCGTAAAAGGTGTTTCTCTAGGCTTCCGGATAAAAGGGGTTAGTAGGTTTCCTCGGCACGGTTTGCTGAATAGCCTTCGCCATCGTACGTGGGGCGCGGACGGTCAAGCTCGGCAACTTCCTCTGGGGTTAGCAGCTCTTCGCGCACGAAGTCAACGGCATCCTGCAGGGCATCAACAAACTTCAAAAAGTCTTCCTTGTAAAGGAAGATCTTGTGCTTCTCGTAAGAGAAGGTATCGTCATCGCGCAGACGACGCTTGCTTTCCGTAATAGTCAGGTAGTAATCCTGACCGCGGGTAGCTTTCACGTCGAAAAAGTACGTGCGCTTACCGGCTTTAATGCGTTGGGAGTAAATTTCTTCCTGGTCGTGACGATCTTCCACAGGGCCTTCAATAAAGTTTTGTTATTCCAAGATTTTCAAAGTGCAGCGCAAAATAGTGGCTTGCCGTCAGATATAAAAATTTAAAGACCAGCTTTTTAACCCAATTAGCTGTAAATACATGAATTAAACGTTTTAAGAACATATAAGGCATAAAAAACTAGACCACGTGAGTTTTGTCAGAATAAAAGGAATTTAACTAAACGCATTAAGTTTTGTCTATATCGAATAATAGAACTCTTCGCTTACCTTTCTACTTACACAAGTGAGTACCGCAGGTGTTGTACCTTGCTTCCTTCACCTTGCTTTCGTCAGCTTATGGCCCAACCGCTCGACCTAGCCGCAGTGCGCTCCTTTGAAAACCTGGAATTTCTGGCTCGCCAGCTGGTAGAGGGTTTCATTACAGGTTTGCACCAGTCGCCCTACCACGGTTTCTCGGTAGAATTTTCGGAGCACCGGCTCTACAACCCCGGCGAAAGCACCCGCCACCTCGACTGGAAGGTGTTTGCCCGTACCGATAAACTGTTTGTGAAGCGTTACGAGGAGGAAACCAATCTGCGCTGCCACTTGCTGCTGGATGTGAGCCCCAGCATGTATTACCCCGCGCCCAGCTATGATAAGCTGCGGTTCTCGGTGCTGTGCGCTGCCGCCATCACCACCTTGCTGCAAAAACAGCGCGATGCTGTAGGCCTGGTTACGTTTGCTGATCAGGTGGAACTGCAAACGCCGGTGCGCTCTACCAGCACTCACCGCCACACGCTGCTGCTTACCCTGCAGCAGCTGTTGGAGCGGCCCGCCCCCGCCCGCCGCGCCCAAACAGATGTAGCCACCGTGATTCACCAGATTGCCCAGCAAATCCCGAAACGCTCCCTGGTGGTGTTGTTTTCCGATATGCTGGGGCGGGCGCCTGAGGAACAGACGGAAGCGCTGGCCGCTCTGCAGCACCTACGCCACCAGCACCACGAGGTGCTACTGTTTCATGTAATGGACCGGGCCACGGAGGCCGACTTCAGCTTTCAGGACCGGCCCTACATTTTTGAGGACGTAGAAACCGGGCAAACCATTAAGCTGCAGCCCGGTCAGGTGCGTGAGCAGTACCGCACCGCCATGCAGGCCTACGAGCATGAGCTAGCCTTGCGCTGCGGTCAGTTCAAGATTGATTTTGTACCCGTAGACATCCGGGAGCCGTTTGATAAGGTGCTGTATGCCTACCTGGTAAAGCGGGGCAAGGTGCGGTAACCAGAGTGGAGTGGCCTAGCGTAACTGTTTAAACTGCCTGTAAAATGGAAATGTGGTATTGCCGGGTATGCGGACTCGACTACGACGTATCACCTTGGGGTGAGGATGGCCACACACCCGATTACAGCTGCTGCGCCTGTTGTGGCGCGCAGTTTGGCATCGACGACTATAATGTGGTTACGGCCCAACTGTTCCGGACGGCCTGGCTGGCAGCCGGGGCGCCGTGGTTTTATGCCAACCTCAAACCAGCCGGCTGGAAGCTAGCGGCTCAGCTACCCCAAATACCCTCGGCCTACCACTAGCTCCCAGTTCATTTCACGAATCATCTCCATGTATTTTCTCGATCTCGCGGGGTGGCTGCTTTTGCCATGCCTGCTTTCTGCCCTAATCACGGCCTACATTGCTCACATGAACGACCGTTCCTTGTGGCGCTGGATGCTGTTTGGGCTTTGTGTCCCGTTTCTGGCCATTTTCGTGGCCATGATTGTTACCTACCAAGACCAAAAGCGCCAGGCAGCCAAAGATGCTGACCAAGCTGGTTCAGAGAGGCCTAGCGTATAGTGCCTTACTCCGCCGGTGTATTGTCCAGTGACTGCCACAGGTATTTGCTGGCAACCGTGCGGTACGGGCGCCAGGCTTCGGCGATGGCGGTCATGCGCTTGAGCAAGGCACGGCCAGTTTCCTCTAGCCCATAGTGGCGCTTCATGGCATTTTGAATGCCTAAGTCGCCTTCCGGGAATACATCGGGTTGGTCTAGGGCAAACATCTGCAGCATTTGAGCCGTCCAGCGGCCCACGCCTTTTATTTGGGTGAGGTGGGCCGTAAACGCATCTGCATCAAGCTGGCTGAGGTGGGCGTGGTCGAGCTGGTCGCGTTGGGCGAAGTCGGCAATGGCGCGAAGGTAGCCTGCCTTCTGGCGTGAGATGCCAGCGGCGCGCAGGTCCTCATCCGTGAGCAGGAGCAGGGCCGCCGGCTCGGGGTAGCCATCGGGCGGGAACAGCGCCTGCACCTTGCGCCAGATGGCGGCCGCGGCCTTGGTAGATATTTGCTGACTGACAATGGCGCGCAGCAGCGCCAAATACAGGTCTTCGTGGGCCGAGGGTTGAATGAGCCGCCCTTGCGCTATCAGGCGGGCCAGCACGGGGTCGGCTTGCGAGAGGTGCTGTAGGGCAGCGGTGAGCTCAGGTGCAGGAAGCGACATACAGACCGGAGGAAAGCGGCTAGGTTAGGAGGCTTAATGAGCTGAAGTGGGTTCGTCCTCAGCTGCTGCGGTGCTAAGGCCCAGCTTTTTCACCAGCGGCCCAATACTGAGGCCCTGCACAATTATACTGAATACCACCACCACGTAGGTAATACCCACAATCAGGTCGCGGGGCATGGTGTCGGGCAGAGAAAGGGCCAGTGCTACCGAAATACCACCGCGTAGGCCACCCCAGGTTAGAACCCGCAGATTAGGGCGGTTAAACTCAAACCGGCTCCGCAGTAGGCTTAAGGGCAGAGCTACTGAGCCCAGACGGGCCAGTAGCACCACTACAATAGCCACGCCTCCCACCACCAGAATAGTGCGGTTGATATCCAGTATCAGCATTTCCAGGCCAATCAGCACGAAGAGCACAGCATTTAAAATCTCATCCAGAATCTCCCAAAACTTATCCAGATACTCGCGGGTGATGTCAGACATGCCCAGGCTACGGCCCTTGTCGCCCACAATCAGGCCCGCCACCACAATGGCCAGCGGCCCCGAGGTGTGCAAGGCGGCAGCCAGGGCTGTGCCGCCCATTACCAGGGCCAGCGTAATGAGCACCTCTACCTGGTAGTGATCAATGGTGCGCAGGGCCCAGAAGGTGGCGTACCCCATAACTGCGCCCAGCGCCATGCCGCCCAGTGCTTCCCGGAGAAACAGCTCACCCACAGCCCCCACGGTAGCCTCGCCGGCCCCGAAGCGGGCAATCTGAAATAAGCTCACGAAAACTACTACGGCAATACCGTCATTGAACAATGACTCGCCTACGATATTAATTTCCAGTGATTTGCTAATGCGGGCTTCCTTCAGAATGCCGAGCACGGCTATAGGGTCGGTGGGGGAGATAAGGGCTCCAAACAGCAGGCAGTAGATATAGTCAATGGGAAGCCCAAACAGCGGCAAAATGTAGTACATGATGCTGGCTACTATTACCGTTGAGAGAAGCATGCCAACGGAAGCCAGGGCCGCCACCGGTAAGCGTTGGTCGCCCAGGGCCCGAACATCGACGTGAATAGCGCCCGCAAACAGCAGGAAGCTCAGCATCACCTGCATGAGTACCGTATGAAAGTCAATGCCGCGCAACAGCTGGCTGGCTGTCAGCACCCATTCTACCCCCATTCTGCCAAGCCCAACCGTAATAAGTGATGACACCAGCGCCAGTATCATGAGCCCAATGGTGCTGGGCAGCCGCAGGAACCGGTGGTTGATGTAGCCAAAGGAGGCGGCCAGAACAAGCAAAATGGCGAAGGTATTGTATAGCTGCATCGGCTAAAGTAGGTGGACGAACAAAAGAGGTTGGCACAACTGTACGAACAAAAGGCAGCAGTAGCCATCTCTACGCTTACCGGCCGTAGCCAGCGCACACGAATGCCCCGCCCGCAGCAGCCCCTTAAGACAAGGAACCTGGCTGCGACCGGGGCACTAAAGTAGGCGGAATTTTACCCTTGTAGATCAGTAAGAGCGGCTTCAATTCGCTCAATCATGGCGTCATCAACGTCTAGGTGCGTCACGAAGCGAATCATCTGGGGACCGAAGGACGAGGCCTTGATGCCCTGCTCCTCCAGCTTGGCCAGGAACTGCTCAGCGGGCATGCTGTCTTCCAGCTTGAAGATCACCAGGTTGGTTTCTACGGGTAGTACGGTAGCTACGTAGGGCTGGGTGGCCAGCGTGGCGCCAAGGCGCTGAGCCCGGGCGTGGTCGTCGGCGAGGCGCTCCACGTTGTTTTCCAGCGCGTACAGGCCCGCCGCCGCAATGTAGCCGGCCTGACGCATACCGCCGCCCATCACCTTCCGGATACGCTTGGTTTTTTGGATGAACTGCTTGCTGCCCAATAGTACAGAGCCCACCGGTGCACCCAGGCCCTTAGAGAGGCACACGGAGATAGTGTCAAACAAGCGGCCGTATTCCTTGGCTGATTGGCCAGTGGCCACTAAGGCATTGAACACGCGGGCGCCATCGAGGTGAAGCGGAATGTTGTGGCGTTGGGCTACTTCGGCAATACTCTCAATTTCTGACAGCTCGTAGCAGCTGCCGCCGCCTCGGTTGTGGGTGTTTTCGAGGGAGATGAGGCTGGTAGTAGGGTAGTGGATGTTTACGGGCCGAATAGCGGCTTCTACCTGCTCAGCGGTGAGGCGGCCACGGTTGCCGGGCAGCAGCGCCACCGACGCCCCCGAGTGGAAGGCAATGCCCCCCACTTCCCAGAGGTAGATGTGCGAGGTTTGCTCGCACACCACTTCCGAGAGCGGCTCGGTGTGGGCTTTGATGGCAATTTGGTTGGTCATGGTGCCGGAGGGGCAGAAAAGGCCCGCTTCGAGGCCGAAGCGGCTGGCAGCTTCCTCCTCCAGGGCCCGAACCGTAGGGTCTTCATCATATACATCGTCGCCGACGCTGGCGCGGAACATAGCGTCGAGCATGGCAGGAGTGGGGCGCGTGACGGTGTCGGAGCGCAGATCAATCAAGGGGAGACTCATAAGATGTTCAATGGAATTACGGGAAAGGTTTCCCGGTGTCAAATTTAGTACTTACTTTTGCCCCTCATTTACAGAAAGACTTTAACCGACCCGGAAAAATGAGCGTTACCCGTCTGAAGCGGAAGCACCGCAAGAACATTGCCCGCGCTAACAACAAGCAGCGCGTCATCAAGCAACTACTCCTGACCCCCGTTCTGAAGAACGTAGACATCGAGGAGCTGAAAGCTCGCTTCACCACGAGCGCCGCCAAGACCGAAGCCAACGCCTAGTCGCGTTTCTCGCGTCTGGCACACCTACCCCGGTGTCGGTGGGTTTCCGTCAGAAATTCCAAAGCGTCTTTCCTGCAAAGGAAAGACGCTTTTTTTGCTCCTAAGCCACTGCGACGGGTCGCGCCAGTAGTCTCATTGTAGTGGCTTATTAATCGTTCACCCAACCCGCGGCCCCAGCTCAATGGCCTGCAACTGCTGCACTTTGCCGTTTTCTACTTCAAACCGCAGCATGGTGCGCACTTTGTGGAAGCCGTGGCGGCCCGCGGCGCCGGGGTTGAGGTGTAAGAGGCCTAGGCGCGGGTCGGGCATGACTTTAAGGATATGGGAGTGGCCGCTGATGAATAGGCCGGGGCGCTGCTCCTGCACTAGGGCCCGGCCGGCGGGGCTGTAGTGGCCGGGGTAGCCGCCAATATGGGTCATGAGTACCCACAGGCCTTCTAGCTCAAAGTGCTGCACTAGCGGCTGCGTGAGGCGTACGTCGCGGCCATCTATGTTGCCATACACGCCTCTAAGCGGGGCCACCGTTTCCAGCTCTTCCGCTACTGAAGCTGTGCCGAAGTCGCCGGCATGCCATATTTCGTCGCAGCCCTGCAAGTGATGTAGAATACGGTCGTCGAGGTAGCTATGGGTATCGGAGAGCAAACCGATTTTCTTCATAAGGGCGGGAGTGAGAAAAGTAAAGTAGCGTATACGGGCCAGCAGCCAGCAGCACATAGGGGTAGGCCTGTATACAACCAAAGGTAGAGCATGCAGTTTCTGAAGCTTGCTAACTTTGTTATAATGCGTACAAGTGGTTCTGTCTGGTGGTTGGTGCTGGTGCTGGTTTTGTTTGTGTGGGCTGGCATGGTTGCGGCCATTTCCTTTCTGGAAGCACCGCTTAAGTTCACGGCTCCGCACATTACTATATTGCTGGGCGTGGGCATTGGGCACATTGTGTTTCATGCCCTCAACCGCTTGGAGCTTATATTTCTACTGGCAGCCTTGCTGGCAGCGCGCATAGTGCGTGCGTATTGGGTCATATGGGTGGGGCTAGGCCTGTTAGCCTTTGTGCTGCTACTCCAAACCCTGTGGCTGCTGCCGGCCCTCGACGTGCGGGCTGCCGTATTGCTGGCAGGCCACAAGGCCCCGCCTGGCCAGCTACACCTGCTCTATATTGCGTTAGATGTGGTAAAGCTGTTGGGGCTGCTGGTAACCGGCAGTCAGGCTTTCCAGGCGGCTACGGCTGCGCCAACCCCGCTTTCAAAGCAGATAGTGGCCTAGCGCTGCCAATTCCTTCTGCATTATGCTTGAACCCACTGCCCTCCCCGACATCCAGACCGAAGCCGATATCAGGCTGCTGGTAGATACTTTCTATGAAAAAGTAAACGCAGATGAACTGCTCAGCCCCATCTTCAATACAGTAGCGCAGGTGCACTGGGAGGCGCATTTGCCTACCATGTACGACTTCTGGAGCAGTGTGCTGTTGGGCACTACCCGCTACCAAGGGCGTCCGTTTCCCAAACACCTGGGGTTGCCGGTGGCGCTGCCTCACTTTGAGCGCTGGCTGGCTTTGTTTACCAGCACCGTCAGGGAAAATTTTGCAGGTGCCAAGGCCGACGAAGCCTGCTACAAGGCCGGTAACATTGCCCGTATGTTTGAATTTCGGATCCGGCAGGCGCGCAATCCGCTGAGTATTCTGTAACTGTTTAGTTCAGAGCTTAACCGGCAGTGTGAGTAGTGGCCAAGATCTTTTTTTCGGTTGAACTACGGGAGAAAATACTTCTCATATGGACGAAAGTAAATTAGGCGTTTTACTCAGGATGACGTTCTTACGGGTGGTACACAACTACTTAGTTAGGGCCCCCCAGTAAACTATATGTGCTTCACCTGCTGTATATGCGGGCGGCTGGCACAACACAACGGTTTACATCCCGTATCTTGCCCGACCCGGAAGATGTTTTCGTTTTTCGGGGAATTATGCTGTGTTTTGCAGCATACTGCCTGGACTTTCTTTTGCCCCTCCTGATTACCCCGCGATGAACGTCTTCATCAACGATATCCCGCTGATTATTAAAAAGAACAGCGAGAAAATATATAAGCACAAATACGACCTGATTCTGGGCCCTGAGGATGAATTCATCTCCAAGGATCTGGTGGGTGATGTACTCGTGCGCGACGTCTCGGACGTTTTCATTGACCGGCTCTTGCGGCTGATGGAGGTGAAAAAGCTCAAAAAGCTAAAGTCCCTGACGCTGCTGGCCCGCAAGAAAAAGCGCCTGATTCTACACCTCAAAGACCAGTTTAAAATCGTGAAGGCCGCTGGGGGTCTCGTGGTGAAGGATGGCCTGGTGCTAATGATTTACCGCCTCGGAAAGTGGGACTTGCCCAAGGGTAAGCTCAAAAAAGAGGAAGACCCTGGCCTGGGTGCGTTGCGCGAGGTGGAGGAGGAGTGCAATATTAAGGTAGAGCTGGCAGAAGAGCTGCCCAGCACCTGGCATTCCTACGCCTACAACGGCAACAAAATTCTGAAGAAAACCACCTGGTACATCATGCGCTGCCTCGACGACACACTGATGAAGCCGCAGGCCGAGGAATACATTGAGGAGGTGCGTTGGATGACGCCCCAGCAGGCCCTGGCCGTGCTCCACGACTCGTATGCCAGCATTGACCTGGTGGTGCGCCATTACCTCAGCGACGTGACCGGGGAAGCACCTGCCAACAAAGAGCCCGCGAAGTAAATAAGCTGCTGGTGCCTATGCGTTTACGTTACGCCGCATTTGCTCTTACGGGAATGTTGCTGGGCTTGGCGGGCTGTATGGGCACGCAGTCGGCGGCAGAAACAACGGTGGTAACAGCGGCCCGCCCTGCCAAACCTGCTCTGCCAGTGACTGTAGATGTGGAGCAGCTTGTAGGCCTCTCCATTGATGAAGTCCGCCAGGTTTTGGGTCCCGCTCGCAAAACCAGGGCCTCTGAACTGGGGCTGGAGCCAACGGCTGAGCAACTCCATCATACCAACGGTGAAGGCTGGATCAATACGTTTGAGCACAATGGCCAAACGATACTTGTGGCTTTCAACGCCCGCACCCGGAAAGTGCGTGATATGGTGCTGCTGGGTAACAATGAGCAGGAACTACTCCAGCGCACCAACCTGAGCTTAGCCTCCCCGCGCTACATCGTGCTGCCCTTCGCGGAGCTAGATAGTGCTGACAATGAGCGAGTTGTAGGGGTGCGCATTGTGGCCCGCAACTAACGGCTGGCTAGACCTACCTTACCCATAGGTAGGCCTGGCGTATTGTCTACTGCTCTTTAGCGGCGGCGGGCAGCGGGAACGGTACAAACTCATCAACATTACCCCCAAAGCGGTGAATTTCTCGGATAATGGTGCTGTTGATGGCCGCTAATCTTGGAGAGGTAATTAAGAAAACTGTTTCCAACTCAGGGTTAACGTGGCGGTTAGCCTGAGCAATCGTATTCTCGTACTCGAAGTCGGTGGTGTTGCGCAGGCCCCGCAGTAAATAGCGGGCACCAATTTCGCGGGCGAAATCAGCCGTCAGGCCTTTGTAAGAACACACAGAAACCCGCGGCTCATCGTGAAACACCTGCTCAATCAGGGTTATCATCTGCTCAACGGGCAGGTAGCGCTGCTTGCTGCTGTTGTTGCCAATCGAGATTATTACCTCGTCAAATAATGTCACTCCCCGCCGCACCACATCCAGGTGCCCATTCGTAAAAGGGTCGAAAGATCCTGGAAACAACGCTATGCGAGACATAAAGTGAAATTGTGAAGTGGTGAATTTGTGAAGGGTGAAGCGGTGAGCTTAGCGCTTTATGGCCTAAACGGTGCTATAGCACGTGAGAGCTGTTTTTTAATTCTACCACTTCACCATTTCACCTATTCGCAGAGATGCAGGGCGTAGAGCTCAAAGTACCGGTACTCAAACACATCATTGAGGCGGTAGCTGTAGCCTAGGTCGAAGGGGCGGTTGCCGAAGCGGATATTGCGGATGTATTTGCGTAGAATGGTGAACAGCTCCGAGTCGTGCATCAGGTCGCCCCAAACTACCACGGAGTCCTGATCGGGGTTCAGCTGAAGCTCCTGCATTACCAGAATAGTGTAGTAAATCAGGTCTTCGGGGGTGCTGAAGGGAAATACATTGCAGAATTCCGGCTGCTTGTCGCGCACGGCCAGTAGGGTAGCTTCCTGGTGACCAATGCTCAGATACACCCGACGCGGCCCAGACTGCTCGCTTTGGTGAATTACCCCTTCCAGTAAGGCACTGGTATGGTGCAGCAGCCGGCCTTCGGGGTAGATAGCCTTGAACCACTCAGTAAGAGCCTTTTCGGCGGCAAAAAGGCTCACTACCTCCAAGCTGGCGTGCGTGTAATGATGCACGGTTTCCAGCTGCAAATCCGGGGTATGGTGGAGGCGCAGGTAGGCAGCTTCATCCCCGGCCCGGAACAGGGGGGCAGGCAGCAGGGTGAAGTACCGGTTCTGAACTGCCAGGCGTACTTTATTCCAGCCAACCTGGCCTAGCAGATCGTGTTGGGCGGCCAAGGCCTGGAGCTGGGTGGCCAGGGGGGCGTCGGGGGTGGGCTGATAATCCTCCAGTACCACAAATTTATTGCGCCGAACATCGGCTACGCCCACGCGCAAGCCTGCCGCTCCTACCGTTAGGTACAGGTTATACGCTGCCAGATGGGTGAGGTCCAGGGTTTCGTCGCGCAGGCGAGACTGAGCTACAGGAACGGAGTGGAGCATAAGCGCGGCGGGAGAAACAAGAGTAGCAGCAGACACGGGCAAACAACTAAAGTAGAGGCTAAAGGTACAGAGCTGCCGCGCAAGTGCCACCTGCTGCACGCAAACACTGTGGCCGGCTACTGCCAGGCCACTGCGTATTTGGGGAGCCTGTGACGCAGGCTGCTAGCGCTGAAACCGAATCTGGGGAATAAACACGTCGTCGGTGCTGATGATGTCGCGCAGCACGGGGTGCACCTGCGTGGGCAACAGCTGGCCTAGCTGGCGAGGCGTTATGAACTGTAAGCCAGTGAGAAGCTGCTCCTCAGCGCGGTGCTCGGGGTCAGAGCCCAGCTGCGGTTCGGCGCTTTCGTCCTGGGGCAGTACTTCAAAGAATAGCTCCAGCGCTTGTAAGGAAGGGCTCTTGAATTCGTGCAGGTGCAGGAAGCGCCCTACCGTTACGGCGAGACCCGTTTCTTCCGCAAATTCTCGCTGCAGGCATTGCTGCAGACTCTCGCCAAATTGCCACCCCCCACCCGGCGGCGACCAAAAAGGCTGGCCCTGGGGTAGCATGCCCCGGTGCGAGGCCAGCAGCAAAGCGCCGTTGCGCACCAGCAAGCCACAGATGCGCACACGCACCTGACCGGTATATGCCTGCAACAAATCAGGCTCCGGGAGCAGAGAAGGGGTAGGGTCAGACATAAGGCAGAACTGGTAGGTGCTCAACGCCAGGAGGGGCGACGAGCAAGTATGACGGCAAATTTCAACTTTCCTGCCGAAATGTGGGCAGCATACTGTGAACGTTCATGCGGGCGGGTGCCGTATCTTTGGGGCTCATGAATCAAAACTTACCTTCCGTTCCTGAGTCGTTAGAGAGCCGAATACGCCGCCGGCTAACCCGCCAGCACTTTATGCACCTGATTGGGGCCGACTTAACGCTCATTGAGCCCGGCCGGGTAGAGGCTGAGTTGCTGCTGGAACAGCAGCACCAGCAGCACAGCGGTTTTACCCACGGCGGCTTGGTTGCCACCATGGCCGACCTGGCTGCCGGCTTCGCAGCCGTTACGCTGGTACCCGAGGGCCTGGGTGTAGTTACGGTGGAGTTGAAAACCAGTTACCTGTATCCGGGCGTAGGTAAAAAACTACGAGCAGTAGGGTGGGTGCTGAAAGCTGGTCGGCGGCTGCATTTCTGTGAGGCAGAAGTGTGGTGTGATGAGCAGCTCATTGCCAAAGCCACCGCCACCATGGCCGTGATGGAGCCATCAGCGAAACAAGCTGAACAGTAGGCTGGCCGGCCGGTGAGCAGCGAAGCACTAGCCCCCAGATTCTTCTATATTGTCGTCTGCCCGGAGCAGGCGCCACATTGCTTTGGCTGATTACGCTGCCCATGAAATGGATACTCGTTGCGCTTTGTGTACTGCTGGCCACCTCAGTGCAGGCGCAGCACGCTTATTGGGCAGCGCCTTATGATTCACTGCGGCAGGCAGCGCAGCGGCAGCCTTCTGATACAGCCCGCCTGCGTATTCTGGTGCACGTGCTTGATGTTACGGAGCTAACGGAAGCCGCCCGCCGGCAAGAGGCCCTCCCCATCCTGAATGAGTTGCTGCAGCTTAACCAGCGCACTCAGCTGCTCGACGATGCTCCTTACCAGGCGCTGCGCAGGGGCGTGGCGCTTTGGGTCGAGGGCAAGCAGCTAGATCAGGCGATGGAGGCCATGCACCGGGCCGTAGAACTGTTTGACCAAGCCAAACACCCCATTCCGCGGCTGCTGATTGACCTGGCCCCACTGTATAACCAACTGCAGCAATCAGATGCACGCCTTACCTATTTTCAGCAGAAGCTAAACGAGTACCAGCTGCACAGTAGCTACCAAAACCTGGCTGCCTGCTACCTGGTGCTGGGGGGCTCTTACCGGCACCGGGCCGACCATAACCGCGCCATCAGCTGCTACTTAAACGCCGCCGACCTGTTTGCCAAGTTCGACCACCAGCTGCAGGCAAATGAACTTGTTGTGGCGGGCTCCTCCTACGCCGACTGGGGCAACAACCAGAAAGCTCTGGTGTATATGCAGCAAGCCGTGGAGCTGGAGAGCCGCTACAACATAAAGGGCTTGCAGCGTTTTTATACCTTGCTGGCTATTAGTAGATTATATGCTATGCGCGAAAATTACTCCCGCGCAATAGAGTATGCTGACCAGGCCCTTGAATTTGCGAAGAACAGCCCTGCCAACCAGGCTGAGTACACCGCATATGCGCTGGTGCAGAAGAGTAGTGTACTGCTCCAATTACAGCAAACCCAACAGGTACGCCCCCTGCTACAACAGGCCCAGCACCTCGCCGACTCCCTGCACATGTCTATTACGGGGCGGCCAGGGGAATTTATGCTCGATGAGATGTGGGCTAAGTACCATCGCCAGGAGCACAACTATGCTCAGGTAGAAACCCATTGGCGCCAGGCCTACGAAAAAGCCACTGCCGCCAAATACAATATGCTGCGGCCCCGGTATCTGCAGGAGCTGATACGGTTTTATGACGAGCGCGGGCAGCCAGAAAAAGCCCAGCGCTTTACCCGTACCTACCTCAACCTCACCGATACGCTTTATGCCGCACTCGGTGCTCAGCATGTGGCCCAATACGAAGGGGAAAGGCAGGAGCAGGCCCGCCTGGTGCAAATTGCCAATCTGCGGCAGGCTCAGGCCCTGCAGGCGGTACGCATTCAGCAGCGCAACACCTTGCTGATGGGGGCCGGCGTCGCCATCATCCTGATTTCGGGGCTAGGCGCTCTGGCCTACCGCCAGCTACAGAGTAAGCGCCGGACGCTGGCCCAATTGCGCCAGGCACAAAACCAGCTGGTGCAGGCAGAAAAATGGGCCTTTGTGGGGGAGCTATCGGCCGGAATTGCCCATGAGCTGCAGAACCCTTTAAACTTCATGAAGAAGTTTGCCGAGGTGAGCACTACCATGGTGGATGGTATGCACCAGAAGGGCCAGGCCCCCGGCACCGGGCTGGAGCAGGAAATTTTGCTGGGTTTAAAACAAAACCTGCAGGAAATCAGCCAGCACGGCATGCGGGCATCTTCCATCATTCGGGGCATGCTAGACCACTCCCGGGCGGGTACGGGCCAGCGCATGGCTACTGACCTCAACGAGCTGGCCACCGAAAACCTGCACCTGGCCTGCGAAAGCCAGCAGGCCCAGCAGCCAGCGTTTATTGCAACGCTTTCTCTGGAGTTAGCCTCCGGCCTGCCCTTGGTGAGCGTGGTGCCGCAAGATATGGGTCGGGTGCTGCTTAACCTCTGCACCAATGCGTTCCAGGCCGTGGAGCAGCGCCGCCAGACGGAGCCAGTGGCCTACAAGCCCACTATTAGCATAAGCACCCGCCAACTGGCAGGCAGTGTTGAAATACGCGTCCGCGACAATGGCTGCGGCATGCCCCCCGAAGTGCAGCAAAAAGTATTTACACCCTTTTTCACCACCAAGCCCATTGGGGAGGGCACTGGCCTAGGCCTCTCCCTCAGCCATGACATCGTGAAAGCCCATGGTGGTACGCTCATAGTTGACTCTAGAGAAGGGGAGTACACCGAGTTTGTGGTGCGGCTACCGGCGTAAGCGGATAAGAGAAATAGCACGGGTGAAACCGCGCAAAATCCCTTGGCAGGAAGGAGCGGAAAGGGGCGTAGCTTTGTTCTCTTTGAATACGTCCTTATGCTTTCCGTCAGAACTCCCTCCGTCCGCGACTATTTCCCTTACGAACCCACTCAGGATCAGGCGCTGTTGTTTCAGCAGCTGGATTTGTTTCTGAAAGACCAGCTTCCTGGTCGTAAGGCCTTCGTGCTGCGTGGATATGCCGGCACGGGCAAAACCACGGTAGTTAGTGCCCTGGTACAGTGGCTGCACCAAATGGGCCGTAAGTACACCCTGATGGCGCCCACTGGCCGGGCGGCCAAGGTGATGAGCACTTACTCGGGCGTAGGGGCCAGCACCATTCATAAGAAAATTTACCGTCAAACCAGCGGCACGCCCAGCCAGGGCCTCACGTTCCAGCGCCAGCCCAACCGCACCCAGGATACGCTGTACATTGTGGATGAGGCCTCCATGATTTCCGATGAGAAGGCCTTTGGGCAGAACGGCCTCCTCGACGACGTTATCAACTACGTGTTCGAGAAGCCTACCAACCGCCTGCTACTCATCGGCGACACGGCCCAGCTGCCACCCGTAGGGCAGTTGCTCTCCCCGGCCCTCGACCCCGAGCTGCTTAAGCACCGTTTTCGGGCCGATGTGGCTTCCGTGGAGTTGCGCCAGGTTATGCGCCAGGCGGAGCAATCGGGGATTCTGATGAACGCTACGGTGCTGCGGGAAGAGCTCCGGGAGGAGCAGCCCCACATCCAGTTTTTCACCAAAGGGTACCCCGATATCTTCGCCATGCAGGGCGATAAGCTAGAGGATGGCTTGCGCTGGGCTTACAAGAATTTTGGGCACGAGAACAGCACCATCATTTGCCGCTCCAACAAAAACGCCAACCAGTACAACCAGTACATCCGGCGCATGCTGTTTGAGGCCGAAGATGAGATTGAATCGGGCGACTACCTGATGGTGGTGCGCAACAACTACTATTGGCTTCCGAAAGACTCTGAAATTGGCTTTCTGGCCAACGGCGACTTTGTGCAGGTAGTAAAAATCATTCGGCGCACTGAGGAGTTCGGCTTCCGCTTCGCCGATGCCCGGGTGCGCCTCGTAGACTATCCCGACGAGCCCGACATTGAGGTAAAGCTGCTGCTGGACACTCTGCACACCGACAGCCCCGCCCTCTCCAGCGACCAGAATAAGGCGCTGTATGATGCGGTAAATGAAGATTACGCTCACCTCACCACCAAAAAGGACCGGACCACTGCCCTGCGCAAAGACCCCTTCCTGAACGCGCTGCAGGTGAAGTTTGCCTACGCTCTTACCTGCCACAAAGCTCAGGGCGGACAGTGGCAGGCCGTATTCGTAGACCACGGTTTTCTGAAGGAAGACATGGTGAACAGTGAGTTTGCCCGCTGGCTCTACACGGCCGTTACCCGCTCCTCGGAGAAGCTTTTTCTGCTCAATTTCAACCCCAAGCTTATCGGTGATGAGCCTACGGAGTAAGGGAAGTGGCCTACAGCTTTGTGAAAGCGACGCTTATACGATAAGTAGGAAAATATAGTTGTTTGAATATTGCTGATTCTGTAGTTTGCTGCAGTATTCACTTTTCACCCACTCTATTCCATTTCGTTATGCTCACCCGTGTATCAACCGTGCGGTTGCTGCTGTGCGCCGCCCTGTTAGCCCCACTAGCGGTAACTGCGCAGACCCGTGAAATTTACACTAATGAAAATTTCAAGGCCCTGGCCGCTACTCATAAGAAACTGGCCGTGTTGCCCTTTGCCGTTAAGCTGGATCTGCGCCCAAATGCCGTAGCCAAAAGTGGCGGCCCAGAAGGTGTAGCCAGACTAGAGGAGACGGAGGGCCTGGACGTGCAAAATGCCCTGCACTCCTACTTCCTGAAGCGGAAGGCAGAAAACGACTTGACAGTAGATATTCAGGACCCAGCGCGTACCAATGCACTCTTGAAGCAAAATAACTTAACGCCGGCTACCATGGCCGCCCTCACGCCGGAGCAGCTAGCCACCATGCTGGGCGTTGATGGGGTAATGACGGGCACCTTCGCCAGCACCCAGCCAATATCAGGCGGCGCTGCTGTTGCCATGACGATGCTGGTAGGAACCAGCGGCGCTACTAACACCGGCAAGCTCACGCTCAACATTCACGATGGTAAATCGGGGGAGCTGCTGTGGAAATATGATAAGAGCCTCTCGCGCGGCCTCGGCAGCGACACCAACTCTATTGTTACCACAATCATGCGCAAAGCCTCGCGCCAGTTTCCTTACTCCAAGGAGTTTGGCAAATAGGTGTTGAGTAGGTAGTATTAAAAAGCGACCAGAGGAAACTCTGGTCGCTTTTGCGTTCTAGGCCACTAATTGTGTTGCCGCGGGCCAGAATACGCGCAAAGGCTGAACCAATACCAGTAAAAGCTGTTAGGCGAGGAAAGCAGAGCTAGTGCCCGTAACAAGTTGGCCTTCACGAGAACTTCATCGGTCTCTGAGAAAAATGGCACTCAACTTGCCACGGCAGCCGAAAACCGTATTTTTGTTTACAACAACGCATTCAACTCCTCCTACTATGAAAAAAGTACTCTTGCTGGCCTTGTCGCTCACCACGATGGGCTTCGCCGCGCAGGCGCAAACGGCTGCCGTGAAGCCAGCCAATGCTCAGACTAAAGTAGCTGGTCCGCAGATCCAGTTTGAGGAAATGAAGTACGACTTCGGCTCCATCAAGCAGGGCGATGTGGTTGACCATACCTTCAAATTCAAGAACGTGGGCACCCAGCCGCTGGTAATTTCCAACATTGGCGTAAGCTGCGGCTGCACCACTCCTAACTGGACCAAAGAACCCGTGATGCCCGGCAAGACGGGTATGATCTCGGCTAAGTTTAACAGCGCCGGCAAAATGGGCATGCAGAACAAAGTTCTCACCATCGAGTCGAACTCAGCGGGCGGAAATGCCATGGTTTCGCTGGTGGGCGACGTGAAAGACTCGGCTTCTGCTGATGCTTCTACGGTAGCTCCGGCCGTAGTTTCGCCTTCCGAAATGGACGCGAAAGACGCCAAGCAGAAGACCAAAGTGAGCGACAGCAAAATCAAAATGAAGAAGAAGTCTTCGTAAGAAGCTCCCTTTATCTGACTTAGAAGGTGGCCTACCGGCTTGGTAGGCCACCTTTTTGGCTTTAAGCTAGCTGGGAAGACTGATTGCCAGCGTGGGGCAGAGGCGAATGCACTCCTGCCAGATACGCCGCCTTCATCTGGTGTTATGGAAGCTGCAACTTGTGTAGCTCGGCTGGGCGGAAGCGGACAGACCTGCGCGAAGTTAACCCGGCGTGCTAATCCAGCGAGTACCCCAGAAGCGCTAGAAGGCCAGGGTAGCTGCCAATACACCGTTGATGAACACCAGGCAAGCAGACCCAGAAAGTATCGGGCTTGTGGGCAGCTCAGCAGGAACGGCACCCAAATAGGTTATAGCCCTGGAAGCAGTTATCGCGCAATAGCGTACTTAGCTGCCTCTTACCACCTCCCCCTTCAAGCATGGCGGAATTTGTAGGCTATTGCACAGTAGTGATAATTGATGCGCAACTGGGACTGACGTTCCCGGTAACGGTGCTGTACCCCACGTATACACCAGCGCAGCAAGTAACGGTTGGGCTCTACCAGCTGAATGTAGCGCCTGATGCCCCAATCATAGCGGAAGCATGTCCGCTCGTGCTGATTTCGCATGGTACCGGCAGCTCGGGGCTGGTGCACCGCAACCTGGCGCACCATCTGGCGCGGCTACGTAGTAGGCCTCCTGGAGCACCCCCACAACAACCGCGATAATGACAGTTGGGCCCACACCCCACAGAACCTAGTGGCTAGGCCCCGCCACTTACAACTGGCTATTGATCAGCTTGCTAATGACCCACGGTTTGCGGCAGTTATTCAGCCCGATAAGGTGGCTATCATTGGACACTCCTTGGGTGGATACACGGCCTTAGCCCTGGTGGGGGGAGAACCCGTAGCCGGCCCCCACGGCACCCCCGATGGGCAACCGCACCGTATCCCGACACCGCCGGCCGATGCGCGCGTGCAAGCGGTGGTGTTGCTGGCGCCAGCTGTGCCATGGTTTATGGCTGAGGGCAGCTTACAGAACGTGCACGTACCGGTTTTACTACTAGTGGGGGAGAAGGATGAGCACACTCCGCTCTCGCATGCTGAAATTATACTGCGCGGCCTGCCCGACATAGCGCCGGTAACGTTTCGAGTGGTTGAAAACGCTGGCCATTTCTCCTTCCTAAGCCCATTTCCGCCGGCTCGCGTGAGCCCGGCGTTTCCTCCCTCGCAAGACCCACCGGGCTTCAACCGGCTGCACTTTCACGAGGAACTGTACCCTGAAGTGCTTGCTTTCTTGTCGCGCTTTCTCTCAGTTGGTTAACAGATGCAATAGCTCGCTAATAAACCTGCCTCAGTGATACGCTATGAATATTTATGGGCCAGAGCACCCAGCTGCACAGTCATCAAGGTCTGATCATTAAAGGCTGCAACTTGTTGCCTGATGCCTGGCTTACCATCAATAGAATGGCGTTACAACGGGAGCTTGGATACCTGCAGTACTTTGCCCGCCTGTTTAAGAGCAAAACATGCCTCACGCCGGCCACATTCCGCTTTTCGGCGCAGTAGAGTGGCCTAGAGCTGGCGCGCTGCCAGGAAAAGGGTAATCCAGCCGGCAATGAGCAGCAGGCCCCCAATGGGTGTAACAGCCCCCAGCTTGGTAAAGCCCGTGAGACAGAGCACGTACAGTGAGCCACTGAATACAAGAATGCCACCCAGCCACAGCCACGCCGTGGTGCCCAGGCCGCGCAGCTCGGGGCGCATGTGATACAGAATGCCAATGGCCAGCAAAGCCAGCGCATGGTAGAACTGGTAGCGCACGGCGGTTTCAAACGTATCAAACCGGCCGGAAGCCTCCAGCATTTTGCGCAGCCCGTGCGCGCCAAAAGCACCAATGCCTACGCCCAAAGCGCCCAGTAGGGCCGCCAGTTGAAGAATGATTCGAGCCGTCATATAAAGGGTGTTTGCTGTCGATGATGAAGCGAGCCAGTTGCTGCTAATAGGCAGCGCTAGGCCAGTATTTGGTTAGGTGGCTACGGACTATAGTGGCCTAGCGGGCACCAAAAATAGCGCTGCCCACTCGAATGAGCGTGCTGCCTTCTTGAATGGCCAGTCGGTAGTCGGAGCTCATGCCCATAGAAACCTCGCGGAACGCTTCATCGTCAGCGAAGTACAAGGCCTTCAGCTTGTCGAAGTAGCCGCGCAATTCCCGAAACTCGCGGCGCAGCTGGTGCTCATCAGTGGTATTGGTAGCAATGCCCATCACGCCGGCCAGGCGCACGTGCTGCATAGCCCGAAACTCCGGTGACTGCAGTAACTCTTCCGCTTCCGCCAATGAAAGGCCGGTTTTCGTATCTTCCTTGGCAATGTGAAACTGTAGCAGACACCGGATTTCACGCTCGTGGCGGGCGGCCTGCTTCTCCACTTCCTGCAGCAGCTTCAGGCTATCAATGCTCTGAATGGTATGCACAAAGGGCGCGATGTACTTCACCTTATTGGTTTGCAGGTGGCCGATGAGGTGCCACTCTACATCGGCGGGCAGCTCGGGCTGCTTGGCGGCCATTTCCTGCACGCGGTTCTCGCCAAAAATTCGGCTGCCCGCAGCGTAGGCCTCTTGTAGCAGCTCTATGGGGTGAGTTTTAGTAACGGCTACCAACTTGGCAGAGGTACCCGTAAGCTCCTGCTGAATACGGTGAATATTATCGGCTATGGACATGGTGTGGTACGCTGATTTTTGAATATATGATGTGCTATTAATTAGATATAATTCTGAAATTAACAAAAGGCATTATTAATAAATATGATACTATAATAAGAGTGAGTAATGCTAAAATTGTTTTCTTGTTCTTAATTGCTCTAGAATCATGTGACCATCTTGATTCTAACGCTTTCACTTTCGATTCTGAGTAATAAAATGAATTTCCTATGTAAAATGACATTATTATGCAAGTCCAGTATATTTTTACCAAGCTATTAGAACTTGAGTTCATAGATATAGATGGGATGTTTATAAATAAAGACAAGTATTTAATGATTAAAATAAATATAAAAGACTCAATCAAACTTATGAATATTAAAGAATACATTCTAGGTGAAGCCAAGAATGTATTTGTCATTCTGTGAAATAAATAATCAAACAGGGTCATTTTTATTTAAAGTAACAGAAGAGTTGAACTGTGGTTTTAATCCTCCAGGGCATTAGTGAGGAAGGTGTTTTTGAGACCCAGCCAGAGCAGCCAGAGTCCCAGAGACCAGAACAGATAAATCCGGTAATAGTCTTTGGTATTGCGGTAACGGGTTTGCTTGATTTCTGACTTCTCGTACCGATTGATGCGCCCGAATACCTGCGTGAGGCCGGCATTATCGGTGGCCCGAAAGAACTGCCCTTCACCAGCCTGAGCAATCTGGCGCATAGTAGTTTCGTCGAGGCGAGTTTCCACGTAGCGCGGGCGGCCATTTGCATCTTTGCCGTAGGGCACTATCCCATCCTGGCCCAGGCCTATGGTGTAGATTTTCAGCCCATAGGCGTGAGCCAGCTGCGCCGCCGTGAGTGGGTCGAGGCTGCCGGCGGTATTCTCACCATCTGATATCAGGATGCACACTTTGGAGGGTGAGCGGGAGTTGCGGAGGCGGTTAGTAGCTACGCCCAGCGCCGTGCCAATAGCCGTACCATCATTGGCAATCATACCCAGGCGGATATCCTGCAGGTTGCCTAGCAGTAGCTCATAATCAGTGGTAAGGGGAGCGAGGGAGTAGGCATCACCAGCAAACACCACCAGCCCAATTCGGTCGCCTTGCCGGCCCGCAATAAAGTCGCGGGCTACGCGCTTGGCCGCCTCCAGGCGGTTGGGCTGCAGGTCCTGCAGTTCCATGGAAGCGGAAACATCTAGTAACAACAGAATGTCAATGCCTTCGCCGGTTTGCACCACCCGCTCATCGGTGCGCTGGGGCCGGGCCAGCGCTACAATGGCAAATCCGAGGCTGAGGGCCAGCACCACATCGGGCAAGAAACGCAGCAGCGTGCTCCAGTCGCGCGGAACCTGCCCTCGCACAAACGCCACGCCCAGCCGTGAGCGACGCCTATGAGACAGCACCCAGCGCACCACAAACAGCAGTGGCACAAACGGCAGCAGAAACAGCAGGCGCGGCTCAGCCCAGGTATAGCTGGCCAGCGTAGCGTAGCGCACACTATCCAGAACGGGGGCGAACAGCTGCTGCCAAAGTTGTTGCATGAGGGAAGCGGAAGAAGCGGAGGGCGCAAAAGTAGTCTGAATCAGCTGGAATCACGGCCGCAGGCATGCGCTCTGTGCTGACCTCAGTGCGGGAAGGGTGAGGTAGGTTAAGGCTGCACCATTTGCGTAACTACGCGCTCATACTGTCGGTCGGCGAAGTTGCGGAGCAGCACGAAGGCCAAATCGGTTTCCGTATCATCCTCCGAAAACTGGTTGCCATAAATAACGCGGTCGGCGAGGCCCAGGGCTAGGCGCACATCGGAGTCGTTTTGGTAGTGAGCCACAATCTCGCGGGTGGTAAGGCTGTTGATGGCGTTGTTTTCGAGGGTAGAGAGGTAGTTCTTCCACAGCGTGATGGCGCGCTCCATGTTGGTAAGTGAGCGGGAAAGCGTGAAACGCTCTACGTGGCGGGCATATTGGGCCAGGAAGTACGTGTGGTTTTTACGCAAGCGGTAACGGCGGTAGCGCAGGCGCAGCTTGCGGCGAAACCCCAGTACCACCCCACCCGCTACTGCGAGCAGTAAAGCAGCTCCCGCCAGCCAGTATGGGTAATTGAATTGTGGCTCTACGGCCCGTAAGCGCAGATCTTGACGCAAGTTGGGGACCTGCCCGGGCACAATAGGCGGCGCAGTGCGCATTAGCCGCAACTGGGCCGGCGCTGAGGCTATAGCCAGCGTATCGCGGCCTTTGAGCACCGTGATGGGCAAGCTCAGGCGCTGCACTGAGTCGAGGGCGAAAGTGCGCAGCCGGTACACGGCGCGGTCGAGGCTGCGGCCTTTGCGGGTGTGGGTAGGAGAGTAGCGCTTGCTTACAAATTCAAACGGCTCGTAGTTAGCCGCCGAATCGGGGAAGATGACCTCCAGACTAGGGGCATGCTCGTAGCGCAGCTCGTACTCCACCAACTCGCCAACGCGGACTGTGGGCCGCAAAAACCGGCCATGGGGCAGGGTATCGGGTGGCGCTTGAGCCATCACTACCAGGCCAGGCGCCAGATACAGGCCTAGCCAAACTGCCCAACGCGTTACGAAGCTCGTGCGGCCCTTACCCACGGCTGCCCCGTTGGTTGCGCCGCCGAAACAGCCGAACCAGCTGCGGAATAAAATCAGTATCGGTAGCAATGGAAAGATATTCAGTGCGGTGCCGCCGGCAGATTTGGCCAATCTGCTCGCGGTTAAGCTCATACGTAGCCCGGTAACGCGCCCGGAATGCCTCAGAGGAAGTGTTAACCCACACCGTGCGGCCAGATTCCTGATCATGAAGCGGAATGATGCCCAGGGGCGGAAACTCCCGCTCCCGCTGATCTAGGAGCTGCAGCACTACCAGGTCGTGTTTGCGGGCCAGCATGGTGAGTTCCCGCTCATAATTGGTATCAATGAAATCGGAAATCAGCAACACAATGGTGCGACGCTTTAACAGGCCTAGCGCCTGCTTGATACCGGCGCCCACCGCCGTTTGGCGGCTTTGAGGATCCAGTGAAAACAAGCGTTTGATGAGGGCATAGGCGTGCCGAATTCCCTTGCCCGGCGGCAGGTATAGCTCTTTCTGATCCGAAAAGGCCAGAATGCCGAGCTGGGCGTCTTGCCGGGCCGCGGCCAGGGCCAGCACCCCACAAATCTCCCGGCCCACGTCAATCTTGCGGCGGTTGGCGGCCCCTACTTGCTGCGAGCCGCTCACGTCGAGCAACAAAAGCACCTGCTGTTCACGTTCTTCCTTGTAGGTCTTCACGAAGGTGCCGTGCCCCTTACTGGAAACGGCCCAGTCAATAGCCCGAACTTCATCACCATACTGATAAAGCCGCACGTCGTCGAACTCTAGGCCAGTGCCTTTAAACACCGAGTGAAAGTCTCCCTGCAACTGTGCATCTACCGCCTTCAGAATGCGGATTTCCATCTGGCGAAGCCGCCGGACGAGGTGCTGAAAGGGAGAAGGAGTGGCAGGATTCATTTGGGCTAAAACTACGCGTTCCTCCTAACTTTGCGACTGTGAAAAATACTTTCCTTTATCTGCTACTAATTCTGGGGGCCTTTCTTGCGGGGTGCCAGAAGCCCGAAGATGTGGCGCCGCCCAGTAAACTACTCCCTCAGGAGAAGATGGTTAGCTTGCTGGTAAACATTCATATTCTGGAGGCGCAGGTAGATGCCTCCGCCCTACCTTCTGACTCCGCCCGAGCCTTATTTCTGCAGCAGCAGAAGGTGCTATTTAAGCGTTATGAAGTCACGGACTCCTCGTTCCGGCAGAGCTACCGCTACTACGCCGTACACGACAAAGACCTGGACGATATCTATAAAATTGTAATTGATAGCTTGGGCAAGCGCGAAAAGAAATTTGGTATAACGCCTGATATGTAAGTCACTTACAGTAGGCGGCTGCCGTTAGGCACGGGTACCGGAAAGGAGGTAAGCACAATGTGCCCTTCCGCATCAGCAACGCCCGTAACCAGCACTTCCGACATAAAATTGGCAATCTGCCGGGGCGGGAAGTTTACCACGCACAGCACCTGCCGCCCCACCAACTCGGCGGGTTGATAATGGTGCGTGATTTGCGCGCTCGATTTTTTCTGACCGATTTCGGGGCCAAAGTCGATGACCAATTGATACGCCGGCTTGCGGGCGGCCGGGAATTCGCGGGCTTCGAGAATGGTACCCACGCGTAAGTCCACGCGCTCAAAGTCAGCCCAGGTGATCATATGGTGAAAGGTGAACTTGTGAATCGTGAAAGTGCGAAGTAATGCATGAAAACGCACGTTGTCCTAAGCAAACAAAGGATCTGCTTACGATAGCACGGGGCGCTAAGCCAGTTGTTCAAGCCTGACAGCATCCTTCGTTTTGCTTAGAATGGCGTGCTTATGGGAATGGGTATTCTGCCATTCACCATTTCGCAATTTCATCTTTCACCCCTTTTACCTATTTCACCGCGAAGGCCTCAAACTGCTGAAGCTTCTGCTGTATTTGCTCTTCCCAGACCTTCTGGCGGGGTTCGTTCAGGCCGTGGTTGGTGTCAACGTCGTACTTTGCTTCTTCGCGCTGCCACTCCAGAAAAGCCAGCTTGGTAATGTTGTTGAAGGCGGGCTGCAGGTGCAAGCAGTCTAGCTTCACAAGGCTCAGCTTCTGGCGTAGCTTGCGGGTGTGCAGCTCCGTGATATCAAAGTGTAGCTGCTCATGACGCAGCAGGTTAGGGCTGGCCGATGCCGCATTGCGCACCCACGACTCATTCGGGACAAAAACGGCTCGTACTTGCGCCGAGAACTGGTAGTCGATACAGCCTACTTTGGCGTCGATGGTAGAAGAAGTAAGGGCCGCCAGGCGGTCGGTATTCGGGCGGGCTTTGAAATCCTCCCAGGTCAGGCGGCGGTCGGCGCGCCACTCAATGGTGGCAGGAGCAGCGGCTGTAGCAACAGCCGGCGCAGGCGAGCCCTGGAACCAGTGGCCTAGAGCGCTTAGCAGGTACAGGGGAAGCGAAAAGGTCGACAGCATCAACGACGAATAAAAGACAAGAAGGCGAATAAGCAAAGCAAAGTGCTGCAAACCAGCAAGAAGGCGAATAAGCAAAGCAAAGTGCTGCAAACCAGCAAGAACCTAGCAACGCTGCAACTCCAGCCCGGAGTATAGAGCAAAACAGGACTTTTCTGGCTTGTTAGCAACTGCAGAATGCTAACGCACGCTAGCTACCACTTCGTTCAAGTGCGCTGTTGCCAGCGTGCGGCTGCGGTGGCGGAAGCGTAAGAGCAGCAAGCCGGCCACCAGCGTGAGGCCTGTCAGCAGGCCCAGCCAAACGCCCGTAGCCCCCAGCCCCAGCGGGAAACCCAGCACGTAGCCCAGCGGCAGCGCGGCGGCCCAGTAGGCCAGTAGGGCTACCACTGAGGGTACCTTCACATCTTCTAGGCCCCGTAGCGCTCCTAGACCTACCACCTGCACTCCATCAGAAATCTGGAAAGCGGCCGCAATAAGTAACAGGGCAGAGGCCTGGGCAATTACGGCGGGGTCGTGGTTGTAATACTGCGGAATGTAGTGGCGGCCCACTATCAGTAGCAGACCCATGGCACTCATGAACAGAAATGTGATGAGGTAAGCCGCGTAGCCGGCGTGCCGGGCTCCTGTGGCATTACCGGCACCGCGCAGGTTACCCACCCGAATGGTGGCCGCTGCCGCAATGCCGCTGGCGGCCATATACGTTACAGAAGCCACATTAATGGCTATTTGGTGAGCAGCCAGCTCGGTAGCGCCCAGCCACCCAATCATGATGGCCGAAAAGCTGAAAGCACCCATCTCAAACATCATCTGCACGCCAATGGGGGAACCGAAGCCGATGAGGCGGCGCAGGCTGCTGGCATCGGGGAGCAGGTTAAGAGCGGCGGCTTCGCGGTAGGGGTGCAGGCGGGCGGCCAGCAGCACATAGGCGGCCATAAGTATAGCCATGAGTGTGCGGGCAATAAGTGTGGCCCAGGCGGCGCCCATCATGCCCAGGTTCGGGAAGCCAAACTTCCCGAATACCATGGCATAGCAAAGAAACGCGTTGAGCAGGTTGGCCTGCACGGAAAGCAGCATAGCCTGGCGCGTAAGGCCCAGCCCTTCAGCAAACTGCTTGAAGCCCTGGAACACCATAAGCGGCAGCAGTGACAGGAATATCACCCGAATCCAGGGGGCGGCGAGGGCAGCCACATCGGGCTCCTGGTGCAAATAGGGGAGGAAGGGAGGCAGCAGTAACCCCAAGCCTCCCAGCAGCACGCCTGCTACCGTGCAGAGCCACACCCCATTTACCAGCAGGCGCCCCAGCGTAGCCACGTCGCGGCGGCCATCAGCGGCGGCCACCAGTGGCGTAATGCCCATGGCCAGGCCCATGCCAAACACCATAACCACGGTGCACACGCTCACGCTCAGAGATACCGCCGCCAGCTCTACTTTACCGGTCTGCCCCACCACCATACTGTCGCAGACGTTGACCAGTACGTGGCCCAGCTGGCTGAGCATAACAGGATACGCCAACGTGAGTGTGGGCCTAAGGTGGGGGCGGAGGGTAGGCAGAAGCATAACAACGACAACGAAAGTGCCGCAAAGGTACCACTCCTCTTTGGGCCAACTGGCGCCCGGTTATAAAATGATCTGGCGTGACCAGGGCTGGCGCCTGAATTCGGGTAGGGCCACTAACTCCGGCGCTGCTCCAACACCCGGGCAATGCGGGCCACTGCTTCACGCAGCGAGCTTTCCGGAACGGCGTAGGAGATACGCATGAAGCCGGGAGCCCCGCAGCTCGTGCCATCTACAACCAGTACTCCTGCTTCCCGGAAGCTTGCCACCAGCTCGGCGGCAGCCTCAGCGGCTGGGAGCTTAGGGTTGAGGTAAGCCCGGAAGTCGGGAAAGACATAGTACGTGCCTTCTGGCTGGGTGGGTGGCACCAGGGGTAGGGCAGCCAGCCCCGCCAGCAGTAATGCACGCGTTGGCTGCAGTTGGGCCAGTAGCCCGGCGGCAATTGCGGGGGCAGCGTGAGTAGCGGCCAATGCGGCGTGCTGATTGGGTGCGGGTACGGCTACGCTGGTGGCATACTGCCAAGCGGCGCAGGCAGCCGCTATGGCCGCAGGAGCCACCAGGTACCCTACACCCCAGCCAATCAGGGCCAGTGACTTCGAGAACCCATTAACTACAACGTGTCGCTCGTGCGGGTCGGCGAAATCAAGGAGAGAGGGCACCGGCTGAGGTCCGAACGTGATTAGATCGTAAATCTCATCTGACACCACGTAGAGCCCCGGAAAGCGCTGGGTTACCTGCAGCAGCGCCGCCAGCTCCTGGTGGCTATACACCCTGCCTGTGGGGTTGTTCGGGTTTGAGAGAAGGAGAATGCGGGTGCTAGGCGTGAGGGCGGCCTCCAGAATTTCGGGTGTGAGGGCAAAATTGCTCTCGGGGGAGAGAGGCAAAGCCCGTACTACTCCGCCAGCGCGCTCAATCAGCTCGCCAAACCCAAACCAATTGGGCAGCGGTAGCAGTACTTCATCCTGAGGGCGCAATAGCGTTTTAAACAGGGCAAACAACGCCGATTTTGCCCCGGGGGTAACCACCACCTGGCTAGCGGTTACGGAAGGAGCGTAGCGCTGAGCCAGGGCTTCGCGCAGTTCAGGCAGGCCTGCGGCATCACCAGCCGGAAGCGGCCCGGCTTCAATAAGGCGTATGGCTGCTTTGGCAGCGGCAGGAGGCACCGTAAAGTTTCCGTAGCCGGAAGCCAGGCTGATTGATTCTTGCATTACTGAAAAGGTGAGGTGCGCTGCTAGTAGTGCTGTGCAGGTGCAAGGTAGTACCAGGCTACTGAGCAACGCAACGCCAAAGAGCTCAGCCCAACCCATACCTATACAAACCGGCCCCAACTACCCGCGCGCCAAGAGTTTGGGCGTAAGTGATTAGGGCCGGTTTCAAGCCGTAAGCAGCAAGGCTAGGCTTTCGGCGTCAGGATAACATCAGAAAAGAACGCCTGGTTGTCGGTGAAGAACTCTTGCATAGCAAAGCCTGCATCAGCGGCCAGCTTCTCAATCAGGGGGCGGGTGAACTTGTAGGAGTTTTCGGTATGAATCATCTCCCAAGCGGCAAAATCCACACTTTCAGCAATAGCGGCCATGTGTACGGTCTGGGCCTTGGTGCTCACCAAGAAAGAGCGCACGGCCCCCGTGAAGGGGTCGTAATCGGTGTAATGCTGCCAGGCAGTCAGGTCAAAATCAGCCTGTAGCTCCCGGTTCAGGCGGCGCAGCAGGTTTAGGTTGAAGGCTGCCGTTACGCCCTGCGCGTCATCATACGCCGCCCGAATCTGGCGTGGGTCTTTCTGCAGATCGAAGCCAATCAGGAGCCGGTCGTCGGAGGTGAGTGGCTGGCGCAAGCGCTGCAAAAAGGCCTGCCGCTCAGCCGGGAAAAAATTACCAATGTTTGAGCCCAAAAAGAGCACTGCCTTACGTCCCGGGCGGGAGGCCATTAGGGTTAAGGCATCGGCGTAATCAGCCACCACTGGCTCCACGGCTAGGCCAGGCAGCTCTGCCTGCAGCGCCGCCGATAAGCCATCTAGCGCGCCCGTGGAAATATCTACGGGCACGTAGGTAAACTGCGCCCCCTGCTCCAGCAAATGACGAAGCAGGATTTTCGTTTTCAGGCCGTCGCCGGCCCCTAGCTCCAGAAGGTAAAACGGCTCGCCGCTAGTAGGGCGCAAGGCGGCACAAATAGCTGCGGCGTGTTCTGTAAGCAACCCAAACTCAGTGCGGGTAGGGTAATACTCTGGCAGCGCCATTATTTCCTGAAACAGCCGGCTGCCCTCATCATCGTAGAAGTACATCGACGATAATGTTTTAAAGGGTTTGCGCAGCCCTTCCCGCACGTGCTCTACCAAAGCGGGGCGGGTGGGGTAGCAACTGTGTCAGGAGATGATGTCATGAGTAAAGAGCTCATAAGAGACGGAACTGGCCTAGAGGGACCATAAGATGTGGGAGAGAGGAGTTAGGGTACGTGAGAGGTGGCCTGGCTCCGTAAAGGGCGAGTGGGTAACCCCAAGGCTAGCGCGCCAACCGAATACCGGTGAACTGCCAGCGCTTATCGGCGTGGAAGAAGTTGCGGTAAGTTATCCGGATGTGACTCTCAGGAGTGGCGCAGGAGCCACCGCGCAATACTAGCTGGTTAACCATAAACTTGCCGTTGTACTCACCGAGGGCGCCCGCTGCCCGTTGGTAACCGGGGTAAGCATGATAGGCAGAGTAGGTCCATTCCCAGACATCGCCCAGCAGCTGGTGGCACTGGGTAGGGTCGGCATCGGGAGCCAGAGGTTGCGGGTCTAGGAGGCTGCTTTCCAGGAAAGTGCCGCCCTGAGGCGTGGCCCCGAAGTGGCGGGCCGCAATTTCCCATTCCTGCTCAGAGGGCAAGCGTAGGCCACGCCACTGAGCGTAGGCATCAGCCTCATAAAAGCTAACGTGCGTTACGGGCGCGGCCAGCTCTATGGGCACCAGGCCATGGTGCGTAAAGCGGTGCCAACCGTTGTCTTGCTTTATCCAGTAGAGAGGAGCCGTCCAGTGCTGGCTCTGCACCAGGTCCCAGCCTTCGCCCATCCAATACCGGAAATTCTGATAGCCGCCGGCTTCTATAAATTCCAGGAACTCTGCATTGGTAACGAGGCGGTTTTGCAGCTCAAAGTCGTCTACGTACACCTTGTGCCGGGCTAGCTCATTGTCGAAACAGAAACCCGTTCCTTCAAACCCAATGGTGTGCACCCCGCCCGGAACGGGCAGCCAAGCCGCCGCCGGTACCGCCGCCACTGCCCGCTGAACCGGCGCTTCTTGGTAAGCAGGCGCCAGCGGGCTGGTGCTCAGAATATACTTAATATCGGTGGCTAGTAGCTCCTGGTGCTGCTGTTCGTGCTGCAGGCCTAGCTCCAGCACTTCCGCAAAGGCGGCGGGTAGTGTGTCTTGCAGTGCCAGCAGTTGCTCCATGTGCTTATCAACGTAGGTGCGGTAGGCATACACGTCGCTGAGCGGGGGCCTGGAAATCGTACCCCGGTCGGCGCGGTTTACGCGTGAGCCCAGGGAGTTGTAGTAGGAGTTAAAGAGAAAGGCGTAGTCGGGGTGGAAGAGCTGATACCCCGGCAGGTACTCACGCAGCAAAAAGGTTTCCCAGAACCAGGTAGTATGCGCCAGATGCCACTTGGGCGGGCTTACATCCAGCATGGGCTGCACTACCGTATCCTCGGGTAGCAACGGGCGGCACAGCGCAACAGACTGGCGACGGATGGCCTGGAAGCGCGTAACCAGTACCTGAGATGTGGCAGCGGCGGTAGAAACCGCGGGAATAGTAGTAGACATAGTGAAGCGGGAAGGGCTTAAACGAGTAACTAGAAACTCAACCATCTGGTTACGAAAGCGGGCAATTAGCGGATTGTACGGAGCTCAGCAATACGGATAGGTATTATTACTGACGAGCTGCTCAGTACTAAGCGGTATTTTACAATAAGGCAAGGGTATTGTCCAGTATTACGGTCATCTTGACTGACGCAAACTCCTGAAAAGGCTGATTATAAGGCCCAGGCTTGCTCTTACGTCCCACTCATAATCACCGCTATGCTGACCAAACGTTCCGCATCTACTTCCGCCCGCCCCGCAAATTCTAATTCCGATAATCCACCCGCAAAGCGCGCCCGCGGCTTTGCCGCCATGGACCCCGCCCAACAGCGCCGTATTGCCAGCGAGGGCGGCCGGGCCTCTCACCAAAGCGGCCGGGGCCACCGGTTTACCTCTGAGGAAGCCCGTGAGGCCGGCCGCAAAGGAGGCCAGGCCAGCCGGAGCCGTAACACCTCTGAAAAGGAGAGCTAGCCCTGGCACTGTAGCTCTACACAATGTTGAAAGCCTGCTGAATGCAGGCTGCGTGCAGCCCTTATACCTCCGTGGTATAGGGGCTGTGTTTCGTTGGGGCCAATGCCAGCCAGCTACTGGCCTACAGCTGACCCGGCCTACAAAACCCTGGTCTCTGCGTACACTTGTATTCTTTCAGCCCACCGCAACCTTACCCGCATGCTGCAACTGAGTACTTCGCGCCGCGTCTTGCGCTTCAACTTCCCGGCTCGCACCTCAAGAGGAGCCCTCACCGAGCATGTGGCGCATTACCTCCACCTCTACGACAGTTCTCGGCCCGACGTATCTGGCCTGGGGGAGGCAGCCCCACTTGCCGGGCTCAGCCCCGATCATCGGCCCGACTTTGATGCTACGCTGGAGGGTTTTTGCCGTGAATTTAACCGGCGCCAGCTGCGGGAGCTGTTACCCGAAGAAGCCGCCGCTTTAGTGGGCCTGGAGTGGCCTAGCTTGCGCTTTGCCCTGGAAACGGCTACGCTAGACTGGCAGAACGGTGGGCGTCGCTGCCTCTACGATAACGCCTTCAGCCGCGGCGAAGCCGGCATTCCCATCAACGGACTAGTTTGGATGGGCGATGCCGCATTCATGCGCCAACAGATTGAGAAGAAGCTAGCGGAAGGATACTCCTGCCTCAAGCTTAAAATCGGGAGCCTAGACTTTGATCTGGAGCTGCAGCTGCTGCGCGAAATACGGGCCGTGGCCGGACCTGAGCGCCTGACGCTGCGGGTAGATGCCAACGGAGCTTTTGCCCCCACGGAGGCGCTCGGCAAGCTAGAGCGCTTGGCTGAATTTGCTCTACACTCCATTGAGCAGCCCATTCAGGCCGGGCAATGGTCGGCAATGGCCGAATTATGCCAGCAAGCAGCAGTGCCCGTGGCACTAGACGAGGAACTGATTGGCGTAACCAATGCCCAGGACCAGGAGGCGCTGCTTGACCAGATCAAACCGGCCTACGTTATTCTGAAGCCTACTTTATTAGGTGGCCTAGGAGCCGCGCTAGAGTGGCAAACGGCCGCCCGGCAGCGCGGTGTGGCATCCTGGCTTACCTCAGCGCTGGAATCTAATGTCGGGCTGAATGCCATCAGTCAGTTTGCCGGCTCCTATGCCCAACCGGGTTTCCCGCAGGGGCTAGGTACCGGGCAGTTGTATCATAACAATGTAGAGGCTCCACTGCACATTGCAAGCGGCGAGCTACGATACGCGCCGCAAGGTACCTGGGAGCCCCTGGTGGCTGATAAGCAGTAAGCTTGTGCGTACAAAAGATTGAGCTGAAAAATAGTATTTCTAGGCCAGGCAGGGAGAAAAATAGGGGCCGGCTGGGATACAGTAAGTGCTTTTTTTAAGTATCTTACCCAGCTTGCACATCTTCCCTATGCCGTTGCGCGTTGTGTTTATATGGCTGTTCAGGGGCCGCGCTAGGGCGGCGTGGTTGAGCCTGCCGCTGGCAGTACTATGCTGCGTGTGGGGGCTGTTAGCTGTGCCGGCAGCTGCCCAGCCTGGGCCATTCCAGTTTAATGACGCACAGGCCAGCAAAGTCCGGATACCCGTATTTATGCAGCGGAATTTAGTGGTTATTCCGCTCCGGCTGAATGGGCAGGGGCCCTTCAATTTTCTGCTCGATACCGGCATCAATACCTCGCTCATCACTGATGCCACCCTGCGCCAACAACTGCACCTGCGTACCAAACAACGGTTCCTGATTGCCGGGGCGGGAGAGGAGGAGCCACTGGAAGGCTTTTTAGTGGATAGCATGCGCGTGGAGCTGACCGGGCTGCACTGCGCATCGCTCCCCATGCTGCTGTTGTCAAACGACGTATTAAACCTGTCGGGGTACGTGGGTATGCCCATTCATGGGCTGCTTGGCGCCGATATATTCCGCAGCTTTGTGGTTGAAATTCGCCCGCAGGAGCAGGAGGTAGTATTCCGCAACCCCGAAACATACCAAGCGCCGCGCGGGCGGCGGTGGGCCCGCATTCCGCTGGATATTGAAGGCAACAAAACCTACGTTACGCTGCCCGTTACGCTCAACGACTCCCTAACGCTGCCCCTGAAGCTAGTGCTTGATACCGGCGCAGGCCATGCCCTTTCACTGGAAACCACTTCCAACGACCAATTAAAGCTACCGGCTCAGCATCTGCGTACCCAACTGGGGCGGGGCCTCAATGGCTACATTAATGGATATCTGGGGCGCATAACTGCGCTGCGCATCGGTCGTTACCGGGTGCCCTCGTTGCTTACTTCATTCCCCGATGCCGCCGACGTAGCCCAACGGGCCGACGTGTTCCGGAACGGCAACCTGGGGTTTGAGCTCCTGAAGCGGTTCGTGGTGATCATTGATTACACCCACAATCGTTTGCTTTTGCGCCCCAACAGTACCTTTCGGCAGCCGTTTGAGCATGATATGAGCGGCTTTGATCTGGTAGCCGCCGGGCCTGAGCTTCGCCGCTACGTAGTGGGGAAAATTCAGCCCGATTCGCCGGCGGAAGTAGCGGGCCTGGAGACCAATGATGAACTGGTTTCCATCAATTTGGTCCCGACGGCCCAGATGAACATGACCCAAATCAACAACATGTTCCGCTCTTACCACAACCGAATGCTGCTGTTGGTACTGCGCCGCCCCTCCGGAAAGCTATATACCACGGCTATCCGCTTACAACGCCAGATTTGAGCGGGTCTACTGACGGAGCACTCGGCCGTTTGTAGCTTGGGCCTGCTGCGAGATACGTTATCCAGCCTGGCTCTCAAAAGTATTGGCCAGCAGACCAAACTCAACCATATCTGTTAGCGGCATACCGGCCTCAGCGGCTAATTACTTACATTTAGAAGCTCCGCCCTTCACTATCCTGCCCGCCCAATGCCCACGGCTTCTCCGCCCACTGCGCTGCCCCAGCCGACGCCCGCCATCTTGGCAAACCAGCACATCTACTCCGATTATTTCGACGACGACTTTGTAGAAACGCTGGATCGGAATATTCTGCAGCTACTGGATAGGGTGTGGTTTCGGTCGAAGCTCGTGGGTTTTGAGGATTTTCCGCAGCGCAACAACCCCGAGCGGCCCCTGCTCTTTGCCTCTAACCACTCCGGCATGGCCTTCCCCTGGGATGCCATTGTGGCCCTCTCGCACATGTGGCGCCGCCTCCCCGACCTGCGCCACCTCCCTAGGCCACTCTCGGCGCCCATGCTCTCGCAGTCGGTGCTGATGAACCCCTTTTTGGTTAAGAACTTCTGGAAGAAAAGTGGCTGCGTGGATGCCACCACGCTCAACTTTGAAACCATGATGTTCTACAACGACCACAACCTGATGCTCTACCCCGAGGGTGTGCCCGGCATCGGCAAGGGGTTCAACCGTAAGTACAAGCTGCAGCGCCTGGCCACCAGCATTGTGCGGCTCGGCATCCAGCACCACACCGATATTATCCCATTCTACACCATCAACGGTGAGTATCTCAACCCCTACACCTATAGCTGGGATTGGGTAAACCGTTTGAGCAAGAAAATAGGGATACCCTTTATCCCGGTGGGTCCCATTCTGCTAATGGTGCTGCTACAGCCATGGTTTTTTTACATGGCATATCCGGCCAAGCTCACCTTTGTGCTGGGCACGCGCATCAGGCCCTATGAGTTGACAAATAAGCCTTTAAACGAGCTCAATCGCACCGACTACGAAGCGCTTTCTGAGCAGGTGCGGCGGCAGATGCAGCAAGAGCTTGACGCAGCCGTGCAGAAGCACGGTCAGCACCCCTACCAGTGGCGGGAGCTATGGCAGCGCATGAAGGAGAACCGGCGGTTCTTTCCGTTTTTTCTGCCTTGGGCCTGGCCCGCGCTATTTCAGGAGTTTGAGCGCCAATACGTGCGCAATGGTCGCCGCGACTTTGACCTGGACCTGCGTAGCCCCGGGGCTTACTGGCGCATGATTTGGCGTAATCCCTTTACCCTCACCTTTTTTATTCCCGTATTAGGATGGATTCCGATTGCCATTCGAGGGTACCGGGGCCATAAGCTGAGCAAATAGCCCTGCAGGTAGTATGTACCCAATGGCGCTACCTGTAGTGCGGCAGCAAAACTGGCCTAGGTAGCCCCAGCTTTAAGTAGCGCTATTAGGGGCGCAGTATGTATTAATCAATTTCCAATGCCTTCCACCCAGCACCTGCTCCTGAAACAACTGCTCACCGCTGCTACCGGCCCCTTAGCAAAGTATCGGCCCCGGCTTGCTACTATGCGGCTGGCGGTGGAGGCCCTCTCTCTGGGGCAATTGATGCCCTGGAACGTGTTTCTTACAGATGTGAATATAGAGGGTATGGCGGCCGAGTGGGTGCGCCCGGCAGGAGCCCCGCCCGAGCGGGTGCTGCTGTACCTGCACGGCGGAGGATACGTGCTGGGGTCTCTTAACAGCCACCGTAGCTTGGTAGGAACCCTGGCGCAGCGCTGCCAGCTTAACGCGCTGGCCATCAACTACCGCAAAGCCCCCGAGTACCCGTTCCCCGCCGCCCTCGACGATGCCCTGCTGGCCTACCAGTGGCTACTTGGACAGGGGCACTTGGCCCAAAACATTCTCGTGGCCGGCGATTCTGCCGGTGGGGGCCTCACGCTGGCCCTGCTACTGGCCCTGCGTGAGGCAGGCCAGCATATGCCTGCTGCTGCGGTAGGCCTCTCCCCCTGGACCGACCTCGTGCTGCCCGCACCTTTGCTGCGGCGCGTGGCACGGGAGGAAAGTCAAGTACTCGAAGCCTTAGAAATACATAACTGGGGCACTATGTACGCGCACCACCTGCCGCTTGCTCACCCGTTGGTGTCGCCGGTAAACGGCGAGCTTCACGGTTTGCCGCCACTGCTGATTCAGATTTCTGACGCGGAGGTGCTCGGGGATGATGTCATGCGTTTTGCGGCCAAAGCACAGGCGGCGGGTGTTCCCATCACGCTACAGGTGTTTGAAGGCTTGGTGCACTGGTGGCACTTGTTCTGGCGCTTTGTGCCGGAAGCCCGCCAGGCGCTTGACCAAGTAGCGGCCTTCTCGCGCCAGGTATGGGCTGATCAACCTCCCACTGCTGGCGCCCAACCAGCCGCCGCGGCGTAGGGCAGTGGTAGGCTACTTAGAGCGGGTGGGTAGTAACCCATTGAATTATATGCAACTATGGTGAAAGAAAAAGTTAACTCTTCTGCTTAACTATATAGTAACCATTTCGTAGGTTTGCTGAAAGTAGTAGGCTTGCATACTACTTTCAGCAAAGCTGTTTACCCTTGCTTGCTACCTGTTTTCCCACCTCCTCAAACCATTCCCTCTTATGGAAGACCTGTTTAAGAAATTCATCAATGCCGGAGTTGGTCTGGTTTCGCTCACCAACGACCGGGTTCAGAAAACCATCGATGCGCTGGTAAAGGAGAGCAAACTATCGGAGCAGGAGGGAGCCCGGATTATGGATGACCTGAAAAAGAACACCGATACCAAGCGCCAGGAGATGGAAAAGCAGTTTCAGGGCTTGGCCTCGCGCCTCATGAAAAGTGCTGGTATTGCTACCAACGCCGACGTGGAGGAGTTGAAGCGAACGGTAAAAGGCGGCAGCAAAACCACTGCCACTGCAGCTAAATCATCAGCTACATCGGCTGCTAAGAAGCCTGCTGCTGCCAGCAAGCCAGCCGCTGCAACCAGCAAAACGGCCGGCACGGCTAAAAAAACTGCCTCTGCTACGGCAACTAAACCAGCCGCAAAAGCCAGCTCAACTAAAAAGCCAGCGGCTAAGCCCAGTGGTAATACTACCTCGGCTGGTTCTTCTGACGGCGGAAACGCCTAGCCCTGCGCTACCAAACAAGAGGAAACCCCGTTTTGCTTCGTGCAGACGGGGTTTCCTCTTGTTTGGTAGCGCATAGTGGCCTGGCGCCTGCATGGCCAAAGGCAGTGGGGGCAAACGAACTAGGCCACTCCTACACCACTGGCCTAGCCTGTTGTTCAGCAGTGTATATTCGTCCGCATAATCTGCGCACTCCATGTTCAAAAACACGATTTCCAACCTTGGGCGTATCCGCCAGGTAGCGGAAGTGCTGATTCGGTACGGCTTTGAAGACGTCGTGACGAACACCGCGCTGCGACGGCTGGTACCCAAGAGCCGTCGGAAATCGTGGCAGGAAGGGGAGTACCCCGTATTCGAAACCACGCGGTGGCAACGAATTCGGATGGTTATTGAAGAGCTAGGTCCCACTTTTATCAAGCTGGCGCAAGCTCTGAGCAACCGCGCCGACTTGCTTCCACAACCCCTCATTGATGAATTTGAGAAGCTGCAAAGCAATGTGCCCCCCTTCCTGGTGGCGCAGGCCCGCCGCATTATTGAGCAGGAGCTAGGCCAGCCGCTTGAGGAAGTATTCCTGGAATTTGAAGAAGAAACGTTGGGCTCGGCCAGTATCGGGCAGGTGCACCGTGCCCGCCTCATGACGGGCGAAGAGGTGGTGGTGAAAGTGCAACGCCCTGATGTGCAGGAAAAAGTGCGCACTGACCTTAGCCTCCTGCGGGAACTGGTGAGCCTCACGGCTCCCTTCCTGCGCAAGCAGGGCCTGGCTAACCCGCAGGATATTGTAGATGCTTTTGAGCGAAGTATGACCAAGGAGCTGGACTATACCTCCGAGGCCCGGAGTATGGAGCAGTTCCGTAAGCTGTACGAGAGCTACGATACCTTCTATATCCCGAAGCCCTACCGCGAAATAAGCACCAGCAAAATATTGGTAATTGAGTACGTCAGTGGCTGCAAAATCACGGATAAGGCTCAGCTGCTGGGATGGGAGCTAAGCCCCGAGAAGGTAGCAGAAACCGGTATGGATATTTACCTGACTCAGATTTTTGAGTTTGGGGCGTTCCATGCCGACCCACACCCCGGCAACGTACTGGTGCAGCCCGATGGCACCATTGTGCTGATTGATTTTGGCATGGTGGGCCGCCTGACCAAACAGCAGAAATATGCGTTTGCGGGGGTGTTCATTGGTATGGCCCGGCAAGACGCCCGCAGCATGGCCCTGAACTTCCGCCGGCTGGCCCTCACGTCGGAAATTCCCGATATGCGCGCTTTCGAGAGCGACCTGGCTCAGCTCATTGATGACTTTGCCAGTCTCGATGTGAAGGAGATGAGCATGTCGGACCTGGCCGATGCGCTGCAGGGCATTATTTACCGCTACAAGCTGCAGGTCCCGGGCGCGGTATTTCTGATCCTACGGGCCCTCGTGATTCTGGAGGGTATTGGCAAGGTATTACACCCTAGCTTCAACACGTTTGACTTTGTGCGCCCGTATGGTGCCCGCATCATCGCGGAGCAGTACTCACCCGAAAACATCCTCAGCGAGGCGCAGTACACCGGTGCCCAACTGCTGGCTCTGCTGCAAACCCTGCCCACTGATTTGCGCCAGATTATGCGCAAAATCTCGCGTGGCGATTTGCGCGTACGCGTTGAGCTGAGCGGCTACCAACTGCTACTGCGCAAAGCTGACCAGCTGGTCAGCCGCTCTATTCTGGCTGCCATTTCGGTGGCTATGATTCTGTTTGCGGGCCTTAGCCTGCTAGGCCACTATCCGGCGGGCCAGATGGGCTACTTCCGCGGCCTGCCGCTTGTGACGTGGTACAGCTTGGGTATTGCGGCCTTTCTGCTGCTGATCCTGTTTATCCTGGGCACTAAGGATGATAGGCGGCGGGAGTAGAAAGCACTCCCAGGCCTGCTCATAATCAGACTACATCTTGTCGTACAGCTTGGCATCTACGTTGAGTGCTTCGGCTAAAAACCGGGTAAGCTTAAGTGCTGTGGCATATTTCTCCGTTTCATAAATCATACTTCCTTGTGAGGAATTTGAAACGGAGAACATAACGATGTAGCGTTTATCTCGGTCGGTACGGATGCGGCCAGGTTTTCCGGATGTAACTAGATCCGAGAAGTACTTCATGGTAATGTGTTGGGTCGCCGGTATTATATCCCAGTCACCAACCCTAAAGCCAAGCGCGGTAGTGAATAGTCGGTATTGGCGGGTGGTCAGAGCTAATTCAATTCCCTCCTTCCTTGTAAAAATTATTACAGCAATACCGACACTAAGTGCTCCGAAGTAAATGAGGCCCGCATATATAAAATAGGCTCCTATGACGGCAAGAATTACGGCTTTTATAATACTAGGCCCTTCCAACAGTAAGGTTGCTGAAGTTGCCTTCTCCCTTGCAGCAGTTCTGGTTAAGCTGGAAACCTTATACAAGTTGATCAGAATTAAGAGGTATAGTTAGGCTGCTGCGCAGTACAATGACGGAGGATTCAAAGCGCTTATAACGACGAGAACTTGTATCCTATCTGTAAAGTAGCAATGCGGTTGCGCAGGGTAGAGGGAATGGAAACTATAGTAAGCTGACTGTATTGCACGCTCACCTGTAAGTCATGGCGTGAAGATAGAGGTACCCACATGCCCAAGCCACCCCCAAACTGCGCATTAAAACGGTCCGATTCGTCTGTGCGGACGTTTTTGTCAGGATAAAATGAGTTAGAGTATTCATCCCGAACGTTGGAATGCGAACTAAACATGTAACCTCCTGCAGCAGTCACATATACGAAAGGGCGTAACTGGCCTGGCTGCCCAAAGCTGCGCCCCAGCTTGCCTTGTAGCACAAGGCTGTTGAGAGTATAGCTTCTTGAGCGCATATCAGTAAATAATGGAGTACCTGTATAAACTGAATATGGCTTATAGCCACCACGTAATTGCTGTAGCGCCAAGCCACTGGATAGCCACCAGCCATTTGAGCGAAGTACATGGAGTTCCATTCCCAGTAGCCCTCCAGGGCGCAGGTCCTGATCTGCTTGACCGGAGCCATCTCCACTGGCTAAGAAAGAGTAGGTCAAGCCTGCATTAATTCCGAAGCTTACTTGAGATGTGGAAGTCTCGGCACGGTTAGGTTTCCAGGCGGGCTCAACGCATTGGTTGTAGCGCCCCACCAAGTTGCTCACCCACCTCTCCCCAAAGGGTAATGTCAACACTTCTCTATCCGTCATGTCTAGAGAGCTGCAGGAACTGAGGTAGCGATTGAAAAGTAAATGCCAGTTGGAAGCAGTAAGCTCGTACAAGGTATCCGACGCTGGAGGCGCTAACAGTTACACAGTGCTATCGGAAGAAGTGCTGTATAAGCTGGCTGGTCCTATCAATAATGGTCGTACAAAGCTAGGCCTGTCTTTTCCGGACTTAAGCCGCACTATACGGCTAGTGTACACTGTGCTCTTGCTTACACTATAACTGCGTGCCTGCACAGGACTATACGACTGAGCCTGTGCGCCGGAACGCTCATAGAAGGTAATATTCTGCGCATTCGTTTCGGCAATGTAGCCTCTTAGCGTATCTCCGGCTGGTAACACCAAATAACCGGCAAAGCCTTGCGCTGCACTGACCCCACAAGCAAACATCCAAGTAAGGCAAAGTGCTAATAGAGAACGAATAAGCTCTTTATAAGCATACGTAATTAATCGAAATTGTAAGATTGTTTTCATGAAAATGGATTTTATATAGTTGGGCAAAGCTAATTCACAACTGTATGGTTACAAGTACTGAGCAGAAAAATATGTGCTGAACTATATGTACTTACTCAAGTAGCATAAAAAGGCCAGCCCCGTTCAGGGCTGGCCTTTTTATGCTACTTGGTGTGGCCTAGGGCCTACTTCAGCTGCATATCATCAATGATGCGCTGAATTTTCTCGCCGGCCAATCGGTCAGCTAATTCAAAATCTACCGCCGAGGCTAATGGCTGACGTACGCTGAAGTAGAACTTGATCTTAGGCTCAGTGCCGCTGGGACGAGCCGAGATTTTGCTGCCGTCTTCCAGGATAAACTGCAGCACGTTACTGCTCTCCAGGCCCGTTTCGGTTTCTAGGCCAGTGCGCAAGTCCCGGATTTTACCGGTTTTGTAGTCGCGCAGCTCTATTACGGGCAGGCCGGCAATGGTAGCGGGCGGGTTGGCGCGCAGGTCGCGCATCATCTCCTGAATTTCCTCGGCACCGCGCTGGCCTTTCTTGGTCAGCGAAATCAGGTGCTCCTTATAGAAGCCATACTTCACGTACATGTGCACCATTTCCTGGTACAGCGTGTGGCCGTTGTTCTTGGCCACGGCGGCCATTTCGGCCAGCATCACGCAGGCCGAAATAGCGTCTTTGTCGCGCACGAAGCTGCCAATCATGTAACCGTAGCTTTCTTCGCCGCCTCCAATGTAGTTGCTCTGGCCTTCCAGGTCGCGGATGATGCCGGCTATGTACTTGAAGCCCGTCAGGGTCTGGTAAGCCGTGACGCCGTTAGCGCGGGCAATATCACCCAGCACGTCGCTGGTCACAATGGTATAGACGATGAAGTCCTGATCGGTCATTTTGCCGGCGCCCTTACGGGCCGACAGCAGGTAGTGGGTGAGTAGAGCCGCCGTTTGGTTGCCATTTACGAGTACCCACTCGCCGTGCGTATTCTTTACGGCAATACCCACGCGGTCGGCGTCGGGGTCGGTGGCAATGACCAGGTCGGCATCCAGGGCCTTGGCCTGGTCCAGGGCCATCTGCATAGCTACCTTTTCCTCGGGGTTAGGTGACTGTACCGTGGGAAAGTTGCCGTCGGGAGTGGCCTGGGCTTCTACGATGTGTACGTTGGTGAAGCCCAATTGAGCCAGTGCCTTCGGTACCAGCGTAATGCCCGTGCCGTGCAGCGGTGTGTACACAATCTTGAGGTCGTGCTGGCGCTGGATGGCGGCGGTGTCAATGCTCAACTCCTTCACCTTTGCCAGGTAGGCGGCATCAATATCCTCGCCAATGAGGTGAATGCGCGATGCATCCGCCTGGAATTTTACCTCCGAAACAGACTGAATGGCGTTTACTTTCTCAATGATGTTCTTATCATGCGGGGCCACCACCTGCGCACCATCGTTCCAGTACACCTTAAAGCCGTTGTACTCCTTGGGGTTGTGCGAAGCCGTAACTACGCAGCCGCTCTGGCAGCCCAGCTGCCGAATGGCAAACGACAGCTCCGGTGTGGGGCGCAGCGCATCAAACAGGTACACCGTGATGCCGTTAGCTGAGAAAATACCGGCGGCAATGCGGGCAAACTCCTGGCTGTTGTTGCGTGAGTCGTGGGCAATAGCCACCTTAATCTCCTGACCCGGAAACTCTTGCAGCAGGTAGTTGCACAGGCCCTGCGTGGCCATACCCAGGGTATAGCGGTTCATGCGGTTAGAGCCCGCCCCCATAATGCCGCGTAGGCCACCCGTACCAAACTCCAGATTGCGGTAAAACGCGTCGTTCAGGAAGTCCTCCTGGTTTTGAGCTACCATCTCACGAATCTCCGCGTGGGTGGTGGCATCGTAGCTGTCGGTCAGCCAGTTATTGATTTTCTGCTGGATTTCGGGGGTAATAGCCATAACAGGTGTTTAAAGGAAGTGGGTTCTGAGAACGGGAGTAAAGAAAAGAGGTTTTTATTGGATGCGTAAAAGCTGAGTTTAAATTATGTCTTGGCAGCAAGCGCACAGAAGTTCGGTGAGAGTAGCCTGGCTATACGCAACAGCCCCGATACCTTACGGTACCGGGGCTGAGCTGTATCGTGACTTTTGGGAAGGGGCCTAGAGGTTGCCGCGCAAAGCTTGCTCGCGCTCAATGCTTTCGAAAAGGGCTTTGAAATTTCCCTTTCCGAAGCTCTTGGCGCCTTTGCGCTGAATAATTTCGAAGAATACGGTGGGGCGGTCTTCCACAGGCTTGGTGAAAATCTGGAGCAGGTACCCTTCCTCGTCGCGGTCTACGAGCAGGTTGAGGGCCTTAAGCGACTCTAGATCCTCGTCGATGGCCCCAATGCGCTCCAGCAAGTCCTCGTAGTAAGCGCCGGGCACTGTAAGAAACTCTACGCCGCGGCGGCGCAGCTCACTAACAGTGGTACGGATATCGTTGGTGGCAATGGCGATGTGCTGCACGCCGGGGGAGTGGTAGTAATCGAGGTACTCCTCAATCTGCGACTTTTTCTTGCCCTCAGCGGGCTCATTAATGGGGAACTTCACGTAGCCATTGCCATTGCTGACCACCTTGCTCATCAGGGCTGAGTACTCCGTGCTGATGTCCTCGTCGTCGAAGGTAAGGAGCAGTTTAAAGCCCATTACGTCCTCGTAGAACTTCACCCACTGGTTCATCTCGCCCCAGCCCACGTTGCCTACGCAGTGGTCGACGTGAAGCAGACCCACGGGGTTCTGCTGGGGTACCAGACCCGACTTGGCCACAAAGCCCGGCATAAAAGCGCCGCGGTAATTAGAGCGTTCCACAAAGGTGTGCACGCTCTCGCCATAGGTATAAATACCCGACAGCGTAACGCTGCCAAACTCGTCTTCAATGGTGTAGGGCTCGAAAGCTGAGCGGGCACCACGCTTGGTAGTTTCCTCCCACGACTTGCGGGCGTCGTTCACCCAAAGGGCCATCACTTTCACGCCGTCGCCGTGCTGGGCCACGTGCCGGGTAATGTCGGAATCAGGCAGCAGGGAAGTAGTAAGCACGAAGCGAATTTTCCCCTGCTGCAGCACATAGGAAGCCCGGTCGCGCAGGCCAGTTTCGGGGCCGGCGTAGGCCACTAGCTCAAAGCCAAAGGCTGCCTGGTAATAGTAAGCCGACTGCTTGGCATTGCCAACATAAAACTCAACATAGTCGGTACCGTTAAGCGGCAGAAAATCCTGGGCTGGGTGGGCCTGCACGGCAGGCGAAGTCATAGTTTCCATGGATACTCGCGGTTGGGTGGGGTGGAGGATAATACCGGGTAAAAATACAGGTTTACCCGGATACGCACCTCCTTTGCCTGGGTCACGTAAACGGACAGCCCCATCATGGGATTTTCCCGAAACCTGCGCACCTTTGCGCCGAACCATTCCTATTGCCCGTGGATATGAACAAGGAAGAACTCAACCGCGCCCTGGTTGCGCTCATCGAAAAGAAACAGGCGTTGCACGAGCTTTCTTATGACGATGCCCGCTACGATGACGTAGAGGAAGAGCTGCACGACCTGGAAGACGATTTCAACGATGAATATGGCCCTTTCCTGGAAGAGGCCTTGGAAAAAGTGCACAACGATCTGAACTCAGATACCGACGTGCTGCTACCTACTGCCTACCTGCCCTCCAGCACGGGCGGCAAGCCTTCTCCCAAAGAAGGCGTGTGGGTAGACTCAGAGAAGTACCCCGGCAAAGAGGCCCGCATTACGCTGGTGCCCAATCCCACGCGTATTGTGCTGACGGTTGGAAAAGCTGTGCAGCAAGACCTCTGGACTGCCTAGGCCACTGGCCAAGGGGCGTATAAAATTCTGACGTCGGCCGCAAAAAAAGGGTCTGGCAGCGCTGAAACTTCTACCAGTTTCGGGGGCTGCCAGACTCTTTTCGCTTGTAACCATATCGTACATTTAACGAGGCCCTATGCTTTACCGAATTGCTGACGCCGCTGATTGGCTACAGGCACAAAAAACGGGCTGCTTTGCCAGCGCTGACCTAATTCAGGAAGGATTTATTCACTGCTCTGAGCTGCACCAAGTGCTGGAAACTGCCCGCCGTTATTACGCTGGCCACCCAGAGTTGCGGCTGCTGGAATGGGATGAAGCGACCTTAGCTGAGGCCGGAATACGGGTGGAGCGGGAGTGGGTAGAGAACCGCCAGCAGTATTTCGCTCATGTATATGGGCTGGTACCGTTAGCTGCCGTTACGCGCAGTTGGTCATTTGCCGTGGCTGCCGATGGTGAGGCCGTGCTGCCGCCTGAGTTGGCAGAAAAACAGTAGCGCAAAAGCATGCAACTGTTTGGGGAGAGGGATGCTCTTTGAGCTAAAAGAGTATTCCGTTCTATATATATAAAGCTAGGGGTATGCGAACCATTCTGCTTTCGGCCCGCCGGTTAACCTGGGCGGCTTCTTTGGCACTAGGACTAAGTGCCTGTGGGCCCAGCTATTTTTTAACCATGAAGCCAGCGACCGGAACCGGCCAGTGGTCTGATGGGCATGAAACCAGCTTGGCGTTCGAGGATAGCGTGGAGGTGCACATGGGCTTTGTGCGCTATGAGGGAACGGAGCTAGTTTTTGAGGCGGAGGTCAGGAACACCTCCCAACGCCCAGTGCTGGTAGCGCCTGCTGAGTTCTACTACCAGCCCGTAGCCACCCAGCCGGTGGCATCGGCCTCACAGGGGCCAACCTTTCCGGGGCGTGTTGCCGCCCTTGACCCCGAGCCACGCTTGCAGCAGCTAGCCCAGCGCTTGAGCTACGAGTCGGAGCAGGCTACTAAGGTATCGTTTGGTGAAGTGCTGACCAGCGTGAGCCATCTGACTGAGAACGTAACCAGCATCAAGAAGAAAGAAACTAACAAGGAAATAGATGAGCGAGCCGCCCGGCAGCAGTCGGAGCGAAACTACTACACCAACCAGCGCCTAGAGCACGCCGCGGCCGCTGAGCAGTTGCGGGGCAAGCAGCAGGAGTTAGACCAAAACGCCTTGCGCAAGAACACGCTGCTGCCCGGCCAGCGCGTGCGAGGCTACGTGTACTTTCCGCGCACCGATATGGCTGATCTGCTACGGCTGGTAGTGCCCTTAAACGAGCGCCCCCTAACATTCGACTTCAACCAATACAGAGTAAAGCAATAGGCCTAGACCACCTCATATAGCCCGGTAATACACCAGCAGGGCCCGTTAGTTTCTGAACTAACGGGCCCTTTTACTTTCTATCTAAGCTAGAATGCGCTACACAAATTCGGCAAGCTCCAGCCACCGCTCACCTTTTGTGTCGAGGTCGAGGTCGGTGCGTTTGAGCTGGGCAGCCCAATCGGCTAGCTCCTGGTGCGTGCCAGTGCCGGAGTTGAGCTTCTCGATGAGTTGTTGTTTTAAAGTTTCGAGCTGCTCTAGCTCTTTCTCCAGTGTTTCGTATTCTTTCTTCTCGGCGAAGGTAGCCTTGCGCTTAGCTGCCGCTGGGGCAGCGGCGGGCGTGGGCGGTACAGCCACGGGCGCCGCCGACGCGGTGGCTTTGGGTGGCCTAGCGGCAGTTTCGGCATCCTGGTCTTTCTGCCACTCGCGGTAGTCGGTGTAGTTGCCGGGGAACTGCCGGATTTTTCCGCCGGGCTCCAGGGCAAACACCTGCTCCACCAGCGCATCCATGAAGTACCGGTCGTGCGACACGATAATCAGGCAGCCCTGGAAGTTGAGCAGGAAGTCTTCCAGAATATTAAGCGTGATGATGTCCAGGTCGTTAGTCGGCTCGTCAAGAATCAGGAAGTTGGGATTCTTGATAAGCACGCGCAGCAGCTGCAAGCGGCGTTTCTCGCCGCCGCTCAGCTTGCTGACCAGCGTATACTGTTGGGCCGGCGGAAACTGAAAGTGCTGCAGAAACTGCGAGGCCGTCACCTGGCTGCCATCTGCCATCTCCACCACTTCGGCCACCTCCTTCACAATATCAATTACGCGCTGAGTCGGGTCGAACTCCAGCTCCGTCTGGGTGTAGTAGCCAAATACCGTTGTTTGCCCTGCGTCTACCACACCCGAGTCGGGGGTGAGCTTGCCCGTGAGCATGTTCAGCAGCGTCGATTTGCCAGCGCCGTTTGGTCCGATCAGGCCAATCCGGTCCTTCTTCTTGAACACGTAACTGAAATCATCTAGCACTACCTTGCCCCCAAATTGCTTGTGCAGGTGTTCTACCTCAATGATTTTACCACCCTGGCGGGTGGTCTTCACCGAAAGCTCCATCTCGGGGCCTTTTATGCGGCCTTTGGCTTTCTCCTGGGTGTCGTAGAAAGCATCGATGCGGGCTTTTTGCTTGGTGCCGCGGGCCTGGGGCTGGCGGCGCATCCACTCCAGCTCCTTACGCAGCAGGTTGCGGGCTTTTTCCACTTCCACGGTTTCCATCTGCTCACGCTCGGCCTTCTTCTCCACAAAGTAGGAGTAATTGCCCTGGTAGCGATGTACGCGGCCCTGGTCCAGCTCCACAATCTCGTTCGCTACTTTGTCCAGGAAGTAGCGGTCGTGGGTAACCATCAGCAGGGTGAGGGCAGGAGAGGCCAGTCGGTTTTCCAGCCACTCAATCGTGGCCAGGTCCAGGTGGTTGGTGGGCTCGTCGAGAATCAGTACATCGGGTTCCTCAATCAGCACGCGCGCCAGGGCCACACGCTTGCGCTGCCCACCCGAGAGCTTGCTCACGGGGCGCTCCAGCAAATCACCGAGAATGCCCAGGCGACCGAGAATTTGTTTTACCTGCGCATCGTAGTCCCAGGCATTATAGGTATCCATCAGCTCCATCACCCGCTGTAGGTCAGCAGAGGAATGGTTAGGGTCGTTCACTACGTGCTCATAGTCGCGGATGGCGGCAAGGGTATCGTTTTGGCTGGCAAAAATGGTCTGCTCAACATTCAGCGACTCATCAAACACTGGTTGCTGACCCAAAAACGACACCCGGATATCCTTGCGCACGCTCACTTCACCCGTGTCAGGTGGCTCCAGGCCCGCCAGAATACGCAGCAGCGTAGTCTTGCCCGAGCCGTTGATGCCTACCAGCGCCACGCGCTGGCCTTGCTGCAGCCCAAAGTTTAATTCCCGGAACAGCCACCGGTCGGCATAATTTTTAGAGAGGTTCTCGGCAGAAAGCAAATTCATATCTGCAAAGGTACGATTGGTGAAATTGTGAAGTGGTGAAATTGTGAGATGAGAATAAGGGAGGCCCGGAGCCGCGAGGCTAGGCCTGTCTCAAACTCAGCACCTCTCTACTTATTCACCGCGTTTGTACACCCGGCACTGGAAGCTGCAGAAGCGTAAGTGCTGCCGCTCTGCTGGGATAAAGCCCTCAAAGCCGTACGCCGGAAAAGTTAGAAAGTGCGGCCCCTGAAAAACCAGCCGGGCTTGAGGTGGGGCCAGCCGGGCTTGGCAGCTGGTTACAGGCAAGGGATAGGGATAGGTAAAATTGATTAAATAGTACGAGGTAGCAACTACCTGCTGTGGCCTAATAGTGCTAGGTGGCAACCGAAAATCAAGTGCGTGGCCTATTCCGCTTTCGTTTTGGTAGCTAAGCGTGTCGGTGGACTGGGGTGAAAGTCTGATCAGCACATCGCGAGGGTAGGCCAGGGAAGCATAGGTGAGAAAAAAACCACTGAACCCAAACACCGCAACGCCCAGAAGCGCAATCAGGCTAATGCGGCGCGTGGTAGCTGGTAGCATAGCCAATGCACTAACAGCGTAAAGCACCAGAAAAGGCAGAAAGAAGTGCAATATGCGTCCATAGAACACAAACTGGTGAGCAAAGTATACCAGCGCAGCATGCAGTAGCCACAGCCCAGAACTACCCCAGCCTACTGCTCGAATGGCAGCCGTATTCTCAGCCGCACGAATACGGTTAAGACTCCAAAGCCCTGGCAGAGCTAACATTCCCAGTGCCAGACCTAGCGGGCCCTCTACCTGCCAAAGGTAGTTGCCGGAGAACGTAACCCCTTCACTAAAATCTCCCTGCGTGATGGTAGGAGCCAAAGTTTGCAACGTGCGCAGGTATGAAATGTGCCCGTAGCGGGTGATAAGCTCTAATGGGAGCAATAGTACGAACGCCCCTACGGCTGCCCACAGTACGGCTTCACGCCATCTCTGGCGCGGCACCCGGGCCAGCAGCACCGCGCCTAGCAGCAGCGGGGCAAAGTAGTAACCAGGGTACACTGCTACCACCAACACGCCCAGTAGGCCAGTCAGGAAGCTCAAGTGCCGCATGCTAACAGGCCTACCAGGTCGCGTTAGCAGCACCAGGGCAGCCAGCAGCACCAGCAAAGCCATATCATACGGCAGTACATGGCGCACATACAAATTGGTATTGACCAGCGCGGAGTACAAGAGGCAGCTTAGCACGGCAGATGCTTTAGGTAACCACCTTCGCCCCAGTTGGTAGAGCAGTAGTAAATTGCCCAGCAGCACCGCATAGTTCATTAATTGAGGCAAAACCAAGGAAGGGGGCGCCTCGGGTGCCGGGCCACCTAGCTGGTACCAGAGCACCTGGACCACTGCTACGGGCAAGCGCAACAGCGCATCAGCGGGGCGGCCCTGGGTGTTGGCCACGTGCAGGGCTGCTGGTGCCCACTGCCCCGCGAGTAGTAACTGAGCCGCTTTGATGGATTCCAGGTAGCGGTCTTCGTCGGGAAACGACAGGGCCCCGCCCGCCGTGAGCAGCGAGAGGCGGGCCAGTAGCAGCACTGCCAATAGGCCTAGCAGCCCCCGAAAAAGCCAAACTGAAGAAATAACAGTAGTGCCAGAAGAAGGCACTGAAACCCGAGGCGAAAAGCTCACGCCGTACTATAGTACCCGTACCCGGTCAATGTGTAAATCGTCGCGCAAAATCTCTAAGCCGCGGTAGGCCAGTGGGCGGCCCGTGTTGTGGGTTAGGTCACCGCCATCGGCGTGTAAGTGCGCTACATCTAACACCAGTTGGGTGTATTTCCGCTCGCCCAACTCGATGGCAACGGGGCGGCCTCGACTGGAATCGAACGTGGCTAGCGCCTGATCTATTTCCTCCAGAATTTTACTCATGGGGCCAATATAAGAAAAGGAACAATTGCACAAATGCCTTCCCAGCCGTGTGGCTTGTGGCGCAGGCGCTCGTCCATCGCCCAGATCCCTGTACCTTCGCCATGTTATGGCATCATCTGCAACAGACCTCTCCACGCGCCCAATCGGCGTATTCGACAGCGGCATTGGCGGCCTCACGGTGGCTCGCGCAGTAAACCGCGTACTACCTCACGAGCGCCTAATCTACTTCGGCGACACGGCCCACCTGCCGTACGGCGATAAAAGTACGGCGGCCATTCAGGCGTACTCCGTTAAAATCTGTGATCTGCTGCTCAAGCAGCAGTGTAAGCTCATTCTTATTGCCTGCAACTCAGCTTCAGCCGCAGCGTATGAACTGGTACGCGAGTATGTAGGGTCAAAGGCCAGGGTACTGAATGTGATTGACCCCATTGTGGCCCACGTAGGCCAGGCGTACGCCGGGCGCACGGTTGGTCTTATTGGCACCAAGCAAACGGTAAACAGCAATGTATACCGCAAGAAGATTGATGACCTTGATGCGGGCGTACAGCTGCAATCTTTGGCTACGCCCTTGCTGGTGCCCATGATTGAAGAAGGATTCTTCGAGAATAACATCAGCGACAACATCATTCAGGCCTACCTCACTAACCCTGAGCTAGCGGGCATTGAGGCGTTAGTGCTAGGGTGCACGCACTACCCGCTGATCAAAGAGCAGATTGCCGAGTTCTACCAGGGTAAGGCCGAAGTGCTGGATGCTTCTGATGTAGTTGCCGAGCACGTGAAGCGCTACCTGGAAGAAGCCGGCCTGGCAGCCCAACCGCGGCCAGTACCTCCGGTGCATCATTTTTACGTTTCTGATTTCACTCGCTCTTTCGAGGAAAGCACCCGTATTTTCTTCGGCCAGCAGGTGCATCTAGAACATTATCCGTTGTGGGAATAAAGCACCCGCCAACATTCAACGTACAACGTACCTAGGCCCGTCAGGTATGCATGGATCTGGCGTATGATCTGGAATACTGCCATAAAGAAGACTTAGAGCCCTCATAATCTAAACTGATGAACAAATCCTACTTCCAACTTGGAGACTGGCGGCGGAACGTGCTGCTAATATCAGCGGCGGCTAGCTTAGGCCTAGGATTGCCAGCCTGCACCTCGGGCTCCGACTCCGACGCTACCGCCGAAGACTGGGGCAGCGGCGACTCTTACTCCGAGGGTGTGATAACTGAAATGACCGAGGTAAAACCTGGGGAGTGGAAGATTACTGCTGAACAGCCCGCGGGGAAAGAGCAGGTAGCCGCCGTTCTTAAGCATTTCGATGGGCGAGTAGACACCCTACAAGGGCAAGCCCTGCAGCAGCAAATGCAAAACTACAGCCGGCAATACCCGGAAAACCGTGTTGGCGGCACCGGTATGATGGATGTGTTAATGTGGAGTGGCCTAGGATACATGGCCGGGCGCTTCCTGACGCCCCAGTCAGCCTACTATGCCAACCCTGGTATTGTGGGGCAAAATATGGGCTGGCGCAGCCGCGTGGCTGAAGAGCGAGGGCAAGGGCGGAGCTTTTTTGGGCGGGGCTTTGCGGGCAGCCGTACTTCGTCGGCGGGCAGTGGTATTCGGCCTAGCACCACCGTTACGCGCAGTACCGGCTACGGGCGCAGCTCCATCCGCAATAGTGCACCCCGCTCAGGCCGAAGCTCTGGTTTTGGCAGTCGTGGCTTTGGTGGCCGCGGCTTTGGCGGCTAATACAGCAACGCATACTCAACGGCTTATGACCCCTCCATCTACTATCCGTTTGCGGCCCCTTGCAGGTGAAGTGGCGCCCGCTCTGCGTGGCCTTGGCTGGGAGTGGGCTATGGAAGACGCCTGTCAGAATTACGTGGCCCGCGAAGCCGTGGAGCTACCCGAGTCGGAAGCCGAAGAGTTGCTGCAGGCTGCTGACACGCTGTACGAACTGCTCATTCAGTGCATTCCCGACCCTATTCCGGATGACCTGTTACGGCTGCTAGCTATACCTCAGAACCTGTGGGCGGCAGTACGGCACTCCTGGAACGACGACCGCCACTGGCATTTGTATGGGCGCTTTGATATTGCGCAAACCCCAGAAGGCCCCAAACTACTGGAATTTAATGCTGATACTGCCACCAGTATACCGGAGGTAGCCGTGGTGCAATGGGCAAGTTTAGTAGCCGCTGGCCTGGGCCAGGAAAATCGGCAGGTAAATGGCGTATTTGAAAGCTTGCAAGTGCAGCTAGGCCAATGGCGTGAGCTAAACCAAGACCTGGAGCCAACCTTACTCTTGGTGTACCTGCCAGAAAGCGCCGAAGACGCGGCCAACTGCTCCGTAGTAGCGGAAGCCGCCCTGGCCGCAGGCTTCACTCGCATGCACATTTGCTCCATTGATGAAATGCAAGTGTCCGTAGAAGGGGAGGAGCGGGGTACCTGGGTACAGGTAGCAAAAGAAGAGTGGCAGCGTTTCTCTTTCCTGTTCAAGCTAGTGCCGTGGGAAATACTAGCCGAGGAAGAGCCTGAACTCACGGCTGATTTAAGCCAGCTACTGCTGAGTCGCGACGTAATTATTGCTAATCCGGCTTACACCCTGTTGTTTCAGAGTAAGGCGATTCTCGCATGGCTTTGGCAATGCTATCCGCAGCACTCGCTGCTGCTGAATACCAGCTTAAACAAACCTGCCAGCGGTCATTACGTCTGCAAGCCTGTATTAGGCCGAGAAGGTCGGGATGTAGTAGCTGTTCGGGATGGAGCTATTAGCTCTACCCATACAGGCGATTATGCCGGGCAGCCCGTAGTGTATCAGCAATTTGCCCAACTACCTAGTGATACAAATACCAACTTATATCAGGCTGGAGTATTTTGGGCTGGGTCTTCTTGTGGTATTGGGTACCGAAGAGCGAAAGGGTTTATTACAAACTTATCTGAGTTTGTCCCACACTTGCTGGTATAGTAAGTTGGCAACGTGAACTGCTATCTTTTAGAAGTTAGCATTAGCCATTCTGAATGGTATGAATACTCTAACTAAAAGTGCAAATTGATGTCAGACACGGGTGAACATATTCTGGCAACTAACATACTTGTGATATACCAAGTTAGTATTTGATTTTTAACTAATTAAGTCAAGTATTTGCCGGGTAATATTATAATTTAAAGGGGCTTTGTAAGCTGTTAATAACTGTACTTTATTTTTGCTAGATGCTTAAAACTGTGCAGATAATCTTACACATTTGTACCAAGACAATATGGTGAATAAGCGGTTTCAGCAGTAGTAATCCTTGGTTTACCTAGACCGTTTACCCTTACACCTTTTCTGGCATGAATTGTGAAGCCAAAAGTGACTTGAAATTTTTTCAGATGACTGTATTTAAAATGTAAAAATTATTATAAGAATAGTTATAATCAATATCTAAAATAAATACGTAAGCACGTTTTGATTACCCTATAACAAATTGGGTTTTTTAAATTTCAACTTTTCTTTTGTAACCATTTCCTTTTTTAAATATATGAAAAACACATACATAAGTGCCATTTCACAGGTGCTTAGGCCGCAAGTGCGAATCTTGTTGCTTTTACTGCTTGTATTGCCTTTCGCTAGTCTAGCGCAGTCCATAACGATAACCCCAACCAATCCCGGCGACCCGCAGGATTTTGGGACCATTGCAGTTGGGCAGAGGTCATCTTCAAACTCATATACACTCTCTGCGAACGGTCTCAGCCGGGATGTAACGGTTTCAATTCCGAGTGGATTTGAAGGCAGTCTGAACAACGCAACTTTTACAACAGGCTCTTTGACCATTGTACGCAGTGGACAGACCGCTTCGGGTACCATTTATCTTCGTTTTGCTCCAACAGAGGAAATTAATTATGATGATTTCCTTTATGCTTTTTCGCGGTCTACCACCAATGCATCTTTATTTTCTAACGACGTTCGTGTAGTTGGGGTAGGTAGCATGGGTACTCCTACAATTACAGTTAACCCTGAAGCATTATCGTTTGGTACTCAGCTGATCAATACCAAGTCCGCATCCAAGGCAGTTACTGTTACTGCAACTGCGCTCACAGAAGGCATTCAGGTTACTCCCTCTACCGGTTATGAGGTAAGCCTCAACAACAGTGACTTCACCAATATTCTCTCGCTGCCAGCAACGAATGGATCTGTAAATACTACAGTGTACGTGCGGTTTTCTCCCACTGAGAAGCAGCCTTATACAGGCTTCTTGACGTTTACAAGCGCAGGAGCCGCTGATCGTAAAGTTGACCTGTTCGGTACTGGGGATGCCCCTGCAACATTAACCAGTAATCCCACGACTCTTAATTTTGGTACTGTTCCTGTAGGGCAGGCATCAGATCCACAGTCATTTACAGTTACAGGTAGCTACCTGAACGGTGATATCACTATTACTCCTCCAACCAACTTCCAGATTCGTCTGCCAAGCGGTACATTTAGCACCGCTAGTATTGTTATTCCCTTTACTGGTACCACAATCAATCAAACAATTGAGGTGCGTCTCCAGCCTGTTAACACGAATGCTAACACGAATGCCTTCGTAACGGTATCGTCTCCGAGCACTGCTAACGCTAACGTAAGAGTGACGGGTCAGGGAAACCAACCCAGCGCAACCCCAACTATTACCGTTAACCCAAACAACCTGGACTTTGGTCAGGTTTCGGGTAGTGGTTCCGCTCAAACCCTGACTTTTGAGGTTGGTGCTACCAATTTAGATGGCACTACAAACAACCGCAATCCACTGGTCCTGACGGCTTCCAATGCAAATATTTCTTTCCGGGATGCAACAGCTGGAGGCAGCTTTACCAACGGTCCTTTGATTATCACGCCTGATGCTGATGGCAATGTCTCGCTGCGAAACATTGAAGTGCGCTTGGTAGCTGTTATTGCCAGCGGTAATTTCAGCGGAACGATTACGGCCTCTAGCACTGGTGCTGATGATAAAGTAGTTAACATCACTGCAAATTCAATTGGTGGTAGCTCTACTATCAACACCACTGGCTCGTTGCAGCAATTTTCAACTGTACCTGGTGTAGCATCGGCAGTTCAGTCATTCCAAGTAGGAGCCAGCAACTTGTTGCAGGATGCTGTTGTAGTTGCTCCCCAATACTTCCAAGTGTCGCTAACTTCAGATTTCGCTGGTGTCACGACTACTGGTAATTCGGTTACCGTTGCTCGCAATAATGGCAATGATATTTCGCCTTCCGTAACAGTGTATGTGCGTTTTGTCCCTCCGGTGGCTATTACCACTTCTGACCTGATTACCATCAGCAGTAACCCGGCAACAGGTCAGGGTATTTCTGCCGCCGGTACCAGTGAACCGTCGATTCAGGTGGTGAATTCTTTTCAGGAGGTTACCAAAGTTGTCATCAACACTACTTCTCCTTCTCAATCAATAACGATTAGCGCTGATCGTGTTCGTCAGCCTATCACGCTCACTCGTGATGTAATTTCCAACACTGCTAATCCTAGCGGCACTGCTCAGTTTGAGCTGTCACTTAATAACGTAGACTTCTCAAATAGTATTACGCTCACCCCGTCGTCGGCCACTTACTCGGTTAATCAGCAGGTGTACGTACGCTATAAACCCACGTACCTGGGTGCTGCCCGTGCTAACCTGCAATTCCGTAGCAGCGACTTTGCCAACCAAGGTTTACAAACGTTCCAGACAAACGGACAACTGGCAGGCCGCTCAATTGATACTGAACCTACGAAGCGGAGCACTCCTACGATTACTCGTAATGGTTCAACTGCTATAGTCTCATTTAACTTGCCAGCTAACTATGCAGGGCTAGGTTACGGTGAAAACCGGTTAGTTGCTGCTAGCACCAATCCTACGCTACCCTCCGGTAGTCAGCCTGCAGATGGAACTCCCTATGGCACCGGCAACCAAACATATGGTAGCGGCCCACAGATTGTAACTGGTTACTTTGTAGTGTACTCAGGTGATGAGTCAACGGTAACGGTTACCGGGCTTGATCCTACGGTTACCTACTACTTCTACTCATTCGAGTACAACAACATTGAGTCAAGCATCAATCTAGCCATTGTAGGAGCTGAGAATTACTTGCAGCCCCCGGTACCAACCGAAATTGCAGGTATCATTGCTCCTGGCACTCCGCTGCCTGTTTCTCTAGTTTCCTTCACAGCCAAGCTCCGCAATAAGCAGGTAGCGCTGGATTGGAAAACAGCCACCGAGAAGAACAACGGAATGTTCTATGTTGAACGCAGCCAGGATGCTCGTACCTATACTTCTATCCTGTCTCGTGCAGGACAGGGTAACAGCGAGAAGGCTACTTCTTACAGCGCCATTGATGATGCTCCACTGGCAGGTACTTCATATTATCGCCTGAAGCAGGTTGACTTTGATGGTACCACCTCATATAGTTCACCTGTAGCCGTTACAAACGCAGGGTCAGTAGAAGTGTCAATGTATCCTAACCCTGCTGAAGATGTTCTGAACATCCAGATTGCTGGTTCTACTGAAGGTGTTCGAGCAACCATCGCTGACCTTTCGGGTCGCGTTATCCGCACGCAAGTGTTGCGCGCTGATGGTCGACTGAACGTTCGTGATTTGCGGAGCGGCACCTACGTGGTCACTGTAGGTGAAGGCAACACCAAAGTCATGCAGCGTATCGTGAAAAAGTAAGGCGCTTTTAGCCTTTATGATCACAAAAAAAGCCCCTCTACACAGAGGGGCTTTTTTTAATGACCATGTCCCGTCCGGGTATATGTTGACACTTTCCCCAAAAATGTCATGCAAAACCCGAAAGAGCCGCATGTGCGGCGTAGTCAGCGCGACTACAGGTTGCCCTTTAAGTTGGCCGTGGTGGGCGAAGTCGGCCGCGGCGAACTGAGCTACAAGCAGGCGCAGCGGCGCTATGGTATCCAGGGCCGCAGCACCGTGTTGAGCTGGTGCCGGCGCTATGCCAGCCATTTCGTAACTTCTCAGCAGGCTGACGCTACCTTCCTCAGCCTTGCCCGCCCCGTGGAACTGAGTCCCGAACAGCGCATCAAACAGCTGGAAACGCAGCTGCGCGAGCAGAAAAAACAGTTTGACAAGCAGTTGAAGGACAGCACAGACCTGAATCTGCTGTTGCGCACCATGCTGCAAGTGGTGGAGGAGGACCATGGCATCGCCCTGCCAAAAAAGTCTTTCCAGCGGCCGTTTCCCGCCTGGGGGCCGAAAAAAAGCTAAGCGTGCAGCGCAGCTGCCAGTGCTATGGCGTGAGCCGGCAGGGCCTCTATCAGCGCCGCCAGCGCCAAGCGCGGCAAGCTCAGCGGGCCAACGCCGTGCTGGCGCAGGTGCGGGCCGTACGCACCCGCCTGCCGCGGTTGGGCACGCGCAAGCTCTACCATAAAATTGCTCCGCTACTGCGCGTGCAGGGCGTGAGCTACGGGCGCGATGCGCTCTTCACCCTGCTCGGCCAGCATCAACTGCTGGTGCCCCAAAAACGCAGCTTTACCAAGACCACCGACTCGCATCACCGCTTCCGCTGCCACCCCAACCTGATCCACGACGCCCCCCCGCCCACGGCGCCCAACCAGCGCTACGTGAGTGACATCACTTACCTGCCCACCCGGCAGGGCACCGTGTACTTGAGCCTGGTCACCGATGCCTTCTCGCGGCGTATCGTGGGCCACCACGTGCACGCCAGCCTGCACACGGCGGGCTGTCTGGCCGCCCTGGCCCAGGCCGTGCGCGCCGCCGGGCCGGCGGCCAGCGGCGGTCTGCATCACTCCGACCGGGGCAGCCAGTACTGCTCCGACGCCTACCAGAATGCCCTGCGCGCCGCCGGGCTGCGCTGCTCGATGACCGACGGCTACGACTGTTACCAGAACGCGCTGGCCGAACGCGTCAACGGCATCCTCAAGGACGAATTCCTCTTCGTGCTGCCCGACGACCTGGCCCAGGCCCGCCTGCTGGTCGGGCAGGCCGTGCACCTGTACAATGAGGAAAGACCCCACCTGGCTCTGAACTACTTAACCCCTAATCAAGTCCATCAGCAAGCGAAAAGCCCCGCCGGAAAAGCCGAGCGGGGCCCTTGCCTTATTCCTGTCAACAGTTAGCCGGACGGGACACATAGGGCGTTATACGCAGTGAAGTTGCCCAGAAGAAAGGCTAAGCGTTAATTCTTAGCTTAACCAGTGAGCCGCATTATGCGTACACAGTCATTCAACTTCCACATAGTTTAACTCCCTATGAAAACGACCTTCAAAACCCTATTAGCAGTGGCAGCTTTCGCTACGTTTGCGACCACATCTTGCTCAGAGAGAACTCAGGATAAGGCAGAGGCTACCGCTGATAGTGCGGCCAATGACGTGGAAAATGCTACTGATAACGCAGCTAATGCTACAAGCAATGCCGCTGATAACGTAGAAGCCGATATGGCTCCCGAAAGAGGTGATACTGCCGTCGTTCAGAATAGAGAAGCTGACAAGCTGATTGAGGAAACCCCAGCTAAACAATAGCTTTAAGGTGGCATTAGCTTCAAGCAAAAGCCCCATGTGGTGTACACCACATGGGGCTTTTGCTTGAAGCTAATGCAAAGGCCAACCCAAACCTAGGCCAGTATCCAAAGAATTCAAAACAGCACTTATACAGAGAAACTTTCCCCGCAACCGCAGGTACGCGAGGCATTAGGATTATCGAAGTAGAAACCCTTACCATTCAGGCCATCCGAGAAATCAAGTTGCGTACCGGCCAGATACAAGAAGCTCTTCATGTCTACTACCACTTTAACGCCCTTATCCTCAAACTCCTGATCCATTGGCTTGACTTCATTGTCAAAATCGAGCTTGTAGCTCAAGCCAGAGCAGCCACCTCCGGCTACTGAAGCCCGGAGTCGATAAGTTGAGTCTAGCTCAGCATCATGCATAAGCTTTTCAACTTTTTCTTTCGCTTTATCAGAAACGGTAATCATGATTACTGAGCAGTTTGAGTTGTTGCTTCTGTACGTGAGGGCAGTTGCTAGCCCTACATGGCGTCACAGGTATATAACAAACAACTAAGAAGAAGGATTCAGAACTACGCTGAACACAGTGATTGTATTCAGGTCGCGGCCGAAGTACAGCTTATCTAAGGCCTCATACGCGTTACGGGCCCGAAAATACGAGGTTTGTAGTTCCCGGTCGCCGTGGGTGCGCCACTGGATGGTGTACGAGCTTTCGGTGTCGCGGTAGCTCTTCACATACGTCAGCATCTTTCGCAGACAATCTAACTTGTCGTAGCCTGTTTCATACCGAAACAGAAAGCTCTGATGGTGACGTGGATTTACGGTTATTAGGTCAAGCCGCATCTGGCCTTCCAGCTGGCGAAACTCAAAAAGCAAGTTGCCAGGGCCCATGCCCAAGTGCTTTTCAATTTGCTGCTGAATGCGGGCACTCTCTACGTGTACGTCAGAAGAAGTAACGTCCATAAAGAATAGCAGAAGCGAGAAAGTAGGAGCCAGAAGCGTTGTGGGTAACACCCAACCTTCGCTTCTGACTCCTACCTATCGACTTCAAATAATTAGTGGTGCGACTTAGACTCTTCCAGAGCTGGAAGGCCATTCTTTACGCGATAGTCGCTGATTGCCGACTTGATAGCGTCTTCAGCAAGTACGGAGCAGTGGATCTTAACTGGAGGAAGAGCTAGCTCTTCTACAATTTCCATGTTATCGATGGCTAAGGCCTCGTCAACGGTTTTGCCTTTCAGCCACTCAGTAGCGAGCGAAGAAGAAGCAATAGCTGAACCGCAGCCGAAGGTCTTGAACTTAGCATCGGTAATGGTATTGGTGGCTTCGTCAACCTCAATCTGCAGACGCATTACGTCGCCGCACTCAGGTGCGCCTACCAGGCCAGTACCAACGTTCTTTTTGCTTTTATCCAGCGTACCCACGTTGCGGGGGTTGCTGTAATGATCGATTACTTTATCGGAGTAAGCCATGGCTTTGTTGAAATTTAGAAGTCAGGTTTTAGAACTCAGAACTCAGAACGAGCAGCCAAATTAACTTATTGGTCATCAGATCTAAGCTCTAAACGATTAATGTTCAGCCCACTCAATAGAGTTGAGGTCGATGCCTTCTTTAAACA